>NZ_CEXLVS010000230.1:0-6670 GCF_982684285.1 Salinicola sp.
ATGCCTGACAATCTGCCCCAAGCCACCCTCGAGCGCTGGATCGGCAACCGGGAACGGGGCATCGATCAACTCGACGCCTCGCTGGTGTCCCGCGTCGCCGCCACCTTCGACAAGCCCTGCCCCGCCCCGGGCGAGCCGCTACCACCGCTCTGGCACTGGGCTTTCTTCCAGAACCCGCTTCCTGGTGCACAGCTTGGCGGCGATGGTCATCCGACCCGTGGCGGCTTTCTACCGCCGGCGGATGATCGCAACCGGATGTGGGCCGGCGGGCGGGTCGAGTTTCTGGCCCCACTGCGGGCGGGTATCGAGGCGGAACGCGTCTCCACCGTGACCGATATTCAGGAGAAAAACGGTCGTACCGGCTCGCTGTTGTTCGTGACCGTGCAGCACGACTATCGCCAGCGGGGCGAGGTCGCGTTCCGCGAGGCGCAGGACATCGTCTACCGCCAGCCTTCCCCGCCCAAACTGTCGCTCGACGAGCCGATGCCGGAAGCCGACTGGGCGCAGACCATCGATCCCGACCCGGTGCTGCTGTTTCGCTACTCGGCGGTCACCTTCAACGGCCACCGTATCCATTACGACTGGCCCTATGTCACCGATACCGAGGGCTACCCGGGACTGGTGGTGCATGGGCCACTGATCGCGACGCTGCAACTGCAGGCGTTCTGCGAGGCGAATCCCCAGGCGCGCCCCACCAGCATGCGCTATCGCGGCCTGCGCCCATTGATCGCCGACAAGCCGTTTCAGACCACCGGCCGGATTACCGACCACGGCATCGCCGAGCTGACCGCCGGCAACGAAGACGGACCGGCCCATCGTGCCACGGTGGAATTCAAGGACACTGACGATCAGGAGTCTCGCTCATGAGTCTCGACCTTATCGACCAAGCCTCTATCAACCAAGCCCCTGTCGACCATGAGGCGCTGGAAGCGATCCGCGACGGCGTGCGCAGCTTGTGCCAGCAGTACGATGGCGAATACTGGCGCCAGATCGACCACGTCCAGGGCTTTCCCGAGAAGTTCGTGACCGAGCTGACCGAAGCCGGCTGGCTCGGTGCGATGATCCCCGAGGAGTTCGGCGGCTCCGGCCTGGGCCTGACCGAGGCCAGCGTGATTCTCGAGGAGGTCAATCGTTGCGGTGGCAACGCCGGCTTCGTCCACGGCCAGATGTACAACATGGCGACGCTGCTCAAGCACGGCAGCGCCGCCCAGAAGGCCGAGATCCTGCCCAAGCTCGCCAGCGGCGAATTGCGCCTGCAGTCGATGGGCGTCACCGAGCCCACTACCGGCACCGACACCACCAAGATCAAGACCACGGCGGTCAAGCGCGGCGACAAGTACGTGATCAATGGCCAGAAGGTGTGGATCTCGCGCATCCAGCACTCTGACCTGATGATTCTGCTCGCTCGCACCACCCCGCTGGCCGAGGTCAAGCGCAAGTCCGAGGGGATGTCGATCTTCCTGGTCGACCTGCATCAGGCGATCGGCAATGGCATGACGGTCCAGCCCATCGCCAACATGGTTGGCCACGAGACCAACGAGCTGTTCTTCGACAATCTCGAGCTGCCGGCGGACAGCCTGATCGGCGAGGAAGGCAAGGGCTTCCGCTACATACTCGACGGACTCAATGCCGAGCGCACCCTGATCGCGGCGGAGTGCATCGGCGACGGCCGCTGGTTCATCGACAAGGCCAGCCGTTACGCCAACGAGCGCGTCGTCTTCGATCGCCCGATCGGCCAGAACCAGGGCGTGCAGTTCCCCATCGCCGAGGCGCATATCGAGGTGGAAGCCGCCGACCTGATGCGCTGGCGCGCCTGCCAGGAGTTCGATGCGGGCCGGCCGGCCGGGGCCAGCGCCAACATGGCGAAGTACCTGGCGGCCAAGGCCTCGTGGGAAGCGGCCAACGTCTGCCTGCAGACCCACGGCGGCTTCGGCTTCGCCACCGAGTACGACGTCGAGCGCAAGTTCCGCGAGACGCGCCTCTATCAGGTCGCCCCGATCTCCACCAACCTGATTCTCTCCTACGTCGCCGAGCACCTGCTCGACCTGCCACGCTCGTTCTGAGGTTGCCCATGAAGATCTCACGGCTGGACCACCTGGTGCTGACGGTGGCCGATATCGACGTCACCTGCGATTTCTACGTCCGCGCCCTCGGCATGGAGCGCGTCGTCTTCGGCGAAGGCCGGATCGCCCTGGGCTTCGGCGAGCAGAAGATCAACCTGCATCGTCACGGTCGCGAATTCGAACCCAAGGCCGACCGCCCCACGCCGGGCTCGGCGGACCTGTGCTTTCTGAGCGAGACACCGCTGGAAGAGGTGATCACCCACCTGGAGGCCGAAGGGATCACGATCATCGAAGGTCCGGTGGATCGGACCGGCGCCACCGGCCCGATCCGGTCCGTCTACGTTCGCGACCCCGACGACAACCTGATCGAGATCGCCAATCGAATCGAGGAGCGTCCGCGATGAATGACCTAGTCCATGATCAAACCCGTGATCCAACACGTGAACTGGCAGGCTTCCTGGCTGAACTCAGTTACGCCCAGATACCGCAACACGTCGTCGAGCGCTGCCAGGCCTACTATCTGGACTGGCTGGGCTCGGCGCTGGCCGGCAGGAATCACGCGCCGATCCCGCTGTTCGAGCAGTACAGCAAGCTCATGGGTCCCAGCGACGGCGGCTGTCAGCAACTGACCGATCGCCGCATGACCTCGCCGCATTTCGCCGCGCTGGTCAACGCCGCCGCGTCGCACGTGGTCGAGCAGGATGACCTGCACAACAGCTCCGTCCTCCACCCCGCCACCGTGGTCTTCCCCGCCGCGCTGGCGACCGCCCAGGATCTGGGCAGCAGCGGCGAGGAGATGATCACCGCCGCCGTGGCCGGTTACGAGGCGGGGATTCGGATCGGCGAGTTCCTCGGCCGCTCGCACTATCGCATCTTCCACACCACCGGCACCGCCGGCACGTTGGCTGCCGCCGTGGCCGCCGGCAAGCTGATGGGGCTCGACACCGACGGTTTCGTCAACCTGCTCGGCAACGCCGGCACCCAGGCTGCCGGGCTGTGGGAATTCCTGCGCGATGCCGCCGACTCCAAGCAGTTGCACACGGCCAAGGCCGCCTCGGACGGGCTTCTGGCCGCCTACATGACCCAGAGCGGCCTGACCGGTGCCCGGCATATCCTCGACGGGCCCCAGGGAATGGCGGCCGGGATGTCCACCGATGCCGACCCCAGCCGGCTGACGGATCGCCTCGGCGAACGCTGGGCGCTGGTCGAGACCTCATTCAAATATCACGCTTCCTGTCGCCATACGCATCCGGCGGCGGACGCCCTGCTGGCATTGATGCAGCGGGAATCTCTCACCCACGGCGATATCGAGGCGGTCACGGCCAGAGTCCATCAGGCCGCGATCGACGTGCTCGGCCCCGTGGTCGATCCGCGCACCATCCACCAGGCCAAGTTCTCGATGGGCAGCGTACTCGGCCTCATCGCCGTGCACGGCGATGCCAGTCTGGCCAGCTTTCGGGATCACGCCCTCCAGGACGCGGCAGTGGCCAGCTTCCGCCAGCGTGTGTCGATGGTGCTGGACCCCGAGGTGGATGAGGCCTATCCCCGACGCTGGCTGGGACGCATCGAGGTCACCACCCGCGACGGCCGCCGATTGAGCGCCGCCATCGACGAACCCAAGGGCGATCCGGGCAACACCCTGAGCCGGGAAGAGCTGGAGGCGAAGTTCCGCCGTCTGGTCAGCTTCTCCGGCGCCGCCGATGACGACGAGGTCGCCAGGCTGATCGCCCACGCCTGGAGCCTGCCCTTGGTGGCGCGCCTCGAGCCGCTGCTGTGAGCCGGTTGCCGCCAACCCGCGAACCTTTATCTCTCGAACAGGAGCTGACATGATCGCTCAATCCCCTCGCCCCCTGGATGGCATCACCGTGGTCAGCCTCGAGCATGCCATCGCCGCGCCTTTCTGCACGCGACAGCTCGCCGATCAGGGCGCCCGGGTGATCAAGATCGAGCGCCCCGGCGTCGGCGACTTCGCCCGCGGCTACGACGAACGCGTACACGGTCTCTCCTCGCATTTCGTCTGGACCAACCGATCGAAGGAGAGCCTCACCCTCAACCTCAAGCACGAGGCAACCAAACCGATCCTCGATGACCTGCTGGCGGAAGCGGACGTGCTGGTGCAGAACCTGGCGCCAGGCGCCGCCGCCAGGATGGGGCTCGGCTTCGACGCGCTGCATGCGCGGTTCCCCAGGCTGATCGTGTGCGATATCTCCGGCTATGGCGAAGGCGGGCCCTACGAGACCAAGAAGGCCTACGACCTGCTGATCCAGAGCGAAGCGGGATTCTTGTCCGTCACCGGCGGCCCCGGGCAGGACGAAATGGCCAAGGCAGGCTGTTCGGTGGCCGACATTGCCGCCGGCATGTACGCCTACAGCAACATTCTCTCGGCGCTGCTGCTCCGCGGGCGGACCGGCGAGGGGTCGCATATCGACGTCTCGATGCTGGAGAGTCTGGTCGAGTGGATGGGCTATCCGATGTATTACGCCTTCGACGGCGCCACGCCACCGCCTCGTGCCGGCGCCTCCCACTCCACGATCTACCCCTACGGCCCCTTCCCTGCCGGTGACGGCGGCACCGTGATGCTCGGGCTCCAGAACGAGCGCGAATGGCAGCTGTTCTGCGACAAGGTGCTGGAGCAACCGGCGCTGGCCACGGACGAACGCTTCGATGCCAACTTCAAGCGTTCGGAGAATCGCGCCTCCCTGCGCGCGCTGATCGAGACGGTCTTTGCCGAGCTCACGGCGGAGCAGGTGATCGCCCGACTCGATCATGCGCAGATTGCCAACGCTCACGTCAATGACATGGCCGGCGTGTGGAACCATCCGCAACTGGCGGCCCGAGACCGCTGGCGCGACGTGATGACGCCCGGCGGGCAGGTGCCTGCCGCGTTGCCCCCCGGACGCAACCTGGCCTACGAGCCCCGCATGGACGCCGTCCCCGCGCTCGGCGAACACAGCGGCGCTATTCTCGCGCAGTTGGGGTACGCCGCCGAAGACGTGAACACGCTGCGCCAGGCCGGTACGATCTGACCGTCTCTTTCGATTCCCCTTCATCTCATTCGATCCTGCGAGGAAAAGCGCCCATGATTTCCCCCACTCCACCCCGCTCGGCACTGTTCGTGCCGGCCAACCGCCCCGAGCGCATCCCCAAGGCGCTGGCCAGCGGTGCGGACATCGTGATCGTGGATCTGGAAGATGCCGTCGCGCCAGCAGCGAAACCGATGGCCCGCCAGGCGTTGGGTGACTTTCTCGAGACGGCATCGCCGGGCGCCGTCTGGGTGCGGATCAATGCCGCGGACACCGCTGATTTTCTCGAGGATCTAGCGCTCTGCCGGGATCAGACGGGTATCGCCGGGCTCGTCGTTCCCAAAGCGGAAAGCACCCGAAGTCTGGCCCAGGTGGAGGCACTGGGCTATCCGATGATTCCGCTGATCGAGAGTGCCAAGGGCCTCGACCATCTAGACAAGCTGGCGCGAGTCGACGGTGTCGTCCAGCTGAGCTTCGGCGCCCTGGATCTGGGGCTCGACCTGGGTATCGAGCCGAACAGTGAGGGCGGCGACTGGATGCTGAATCAGGCCCGTTACCAGTTGCTGGTGCAGTCACGACTGGCCGGGCTCGCACCGCCGATCGATACGGTACATCCCGAGTTTCGTGACATGGGCGTCATCGAACGGGCTGCCAGGGGTGCGGTGGAGATGGGCTTCGGCGGCATGCTCTGCATCCACCCGCACCAGGTCGCGGTCGTCAACTCGGCCTTCATGCCGACCGAAGATCAACTGGCCTGGGCGATGCGTGTGATCGAGGCGGCCGAGCAGGACGCCGGGGCCGGTCAGGTAGACGGCCAGATGATCGACGCCCCGGTCATGGCCCGTGCCCGACGGCTCGTTGCCGCTGCCGACCGGGGCTGAAAGGCCATACCGCAACCGTTGGCGGCGAGCATCACCACCGCGCCGCCAGCTCGGGCGGAACCTCTTTTCTGACGACGCTGACCCGCGTTAACTTCTGTGACCTTGAGTTTGGCCGCCGCGATAATCTGCCGGAATACCCCCGATCCGGCGGCGGTGATTGATCGTGGAATTGTGTCCGCGACAAGTCATGAATCGGACGTCAAAAAATTCATGAAAAAGACATTATCATTTGAATTTTAAGAATTTTTTGCTTTTGACATCACGCCAAACCCGGCGATTTTCACCATCCAGACCCGACTTTTTAAACTTTTTAAACCAGAAAAAGGCGTTATTTTTATCGACCCGATGGTATCGAGTCCCACCGAAGGTTGAATATACGAATCGAGATAATTATCCGCATACTCCGCCTGGCATCGCCAATAAGGCGTCATCGAGGACGCCAAGACGACAGAACAAACTCAGGAGTGAAATGCCATGTCTCTCATCAATCCAAGAACAGTGGTTGGCGCGATCGGAGTTGCCATCCTGATGGGTGGCGTCGCGACTGCTCAGGCGCAGGACCCCATCGTCATCAAGTTCTCCCACGTCGTGGCCGAGAACACGCCCAAGGGCCAGGGCGCGAAGATGTTCGCCGAGGAAGTGAAGGAGAAGCTCGGCGACCGCGTCAAGGTCGAGGTCTACCCCAACTCATCGCTCTACGGCG
>NZ_CEXLVS010000231.1:0-6617 GCF_982684285.1 Salinicola sp.
TTCGACGCTGTGAAACGATACGAAAGCAGAGGCCTTCGAGCCCAGGATTGGATAATGACCACCTCTCAAGCCATCTCCCAGGCTGCCGGCGCGAAAGCGCATACCCATTTGACCGCGGCCGAGCTGGTCGAATATGCCCTGGCGAGGGGCGAAGGCGTGCTGGCCGACAATGGCGCACTGGTGGTGGAAACTGGCGAGCGCACCGGCCGGTCCACGCTGGACCGTTTCATCGTCGAGGAGCCCTCGCCCTCGGATCTGATCGACTGGGGCCAGGTCAACCGTCCGATCGGGCCGGACGTGTTCGATGCGCTGTGGGAGCGGGTGGAGGACTATCTGGCGGGGGGAGAGACCTTCGTTTCGGAACTCCACGTCGGTGCCGATCCGGAATACTACCTGCCGATTCGCGTCGTCACGCAGAGGGCGTGGCACAACCTTTACGCACGCAATCTGTTCGTGCGTCCCGAAAACTGGAACCCCAAGGACAAGAGCGAGTGGACGGTGCTGAGCGCACCTGATTTCGTCTGCGAGCCGCAGCGCGATGGCACTCGCTCCGAAAGCACGGTGATGATCAATTTCGCCCGCCGCCGGGTGCTGCTGGCCGGCATGCGCTACGCGGGTGAAATGAAGAAGGCGATGTTCTCGGTTCAGAACTTTCTGCTGCCGGAGAAGGACGTGTTGCCGATGCACTGCAGCGCCAACGTCGGCGAGGACGGCGAGACCACGCTGTTCTTCGGCCTCTCCGGCACCGGCAAGACCACGCTGTCGGCGGACCCCGAGCGCTATCTCATCGGCGATGACGAGCACGGCTGGGGAGAGGGCACCGTCTTCAACTTCGAAGGGGGGTGCTACGCCAAGACCATCGATCTGTCACGCAAGAACGAGCCGATCATCTGGGATGCCATCCGCTTCGGCACCGTGCTGGAAAACGTGGTTCTCACCGAGGACCGCATTCCCGATTATACCGATGACAGCCTGACCCAGAACGGCCGGGCGGGGTATCCGCTCGAGTTCGTCGCCAAGCGGGTGGAGGAGAATCGCGCTGGCGAACCCAGCGCGATCATCTTCCTGACCTGCGACATGAGCGGGGTGCTGCCGCCGGTCTCGCTGCTCTCCAAGGAAGCGGCTGCCTATCACTTCCTCTCCGGCTACACGGCCAAGGTCGGGTCCACCGAGATGGGCTCCACCAGCGGCCTGGAAGCGACTTTCTCGACCTGCTTCGGGGCGCCGTTCTTTCCGCGTCCGGCCCACGAATACGCCGAACTGCTGATCAAGCGTATCGAAGCGTTCGAATCCCGGGTCTATCTGGTCAACACGGGGTGGAGCGGCGGCGCTTACGGTCAGGGCGGCAGCCGCTTCAGCATCCCGACCACCCGGGCGATCATCCGCGCCATTCAGGAGGGTGACCTGAAGGACGTCGAGACGCGCCATATCGAAGGGCTGAACCTGGATGTGCCGGTGGCGGTGGAGGGCGTCGATGCCAGACTGCTCGATCCGCGCGATGCCTGGGAGGATCGGGAAGCCTATCGAGAGCAGATGAATGCGCTGATCGCCAAGTTCACGGACAACTTCACCAAGTTCGACGATGTCGATTCGGCGATTCTGGCCGCCGGCCCGCAGAGGCTCTGACCGGTCCCGTCGAAAGACGACATTCTGCCGCAAGCGCGCTGCCGGCCCCGTTCGGCACTGCATCAAGGGGATGGCCAGCGGCCATCCCCTTTCGATTCCGGCGTTGCGATGCGCCGGAGAGTGAGCCCCGTGCGTCGCTGTGCTAACGTGGCGCGATCTTGTTCATCGTGATGATTTTCATGTCCAACACCCAATCCGCAATCACCGCGCTGATCGCCGACGAGCTCGGCGTTCGCCCCCCTCAGGTTCATGCCGCCGTCGAACTGCTGGATGGCGGCGCCACCGTCCCGTTCATCGCCCGCTACCGCAAGGAAGTCACCGGCGGACTCGACGACAGCCAGCTCCGCACGCTGGAAGAGCGCCTGCGCTACCTGCGTGAAATGGAGGAGCGGCGCGATGCGATCGTGCAGGCGATCGACGAGCAGGGGCAGATGACCGAGGCGCTCCGTGCCGATCTGCTGGCGGCGACCACCAAGCAGCGGCTGGAAGACCTCTATCTGCCTTATCGGAAGAAACGCCGGACCAAGGCCCAGATCGCCCGCGAAGCCGGGCTGGAACCCCTGGCCGATCGCCTGCTGGCCGAGCCCGGTCTGGATCCGGAACGCGAGGCGGCAGCGTTCATCGACAGCGCCACCGGCGCCAGCCATGGTGTCGAGGACGCCAAGGGCGCGCTGGACGGTGCCAAGCAGATCCTGATGGAGCGCTTCAGTGAAGAGGCCGAGCTGGTCGGTCGGCTACGCGAGCGACTGTGGGAGGATGGCCAGCTGCGTGCCCGGCTGGTCAAGGGCAAGGAGGCGGAAGGCAGCAAGTTCTCGGACTATTTCGAGCACGACGAGGCGCTGGCCAAGACGCCATCGCACCGCGCGCTGGCGATGTTCCGGGGGCGCAAGGAGGGGGTGCTGGCTCTCTCGCTGGTCATGGACGGCGAGGACGACGCGCCGATCCATCCTGCCGAGGTGGCGATCGCCCGCCATGTGGGTATCGACCTGGGTGCCGAGCAGGCCGCCTCTCGATGGCTGAAGGAAGTGGTTCGCTGGACCTGGCGGGTGAAGCTCTACACCCATCTGGAAACCGAACTGATGGGCCGTCTGCGGGAGCGGGCCGAGCAGGAGGCGATCGATGTCTTCGCCGCCAACCTCAAGGATCTGTTGCTGGCGGCACCCGCCGGACCGCGCACCACGCTGGGGCTCGACCCCGGCCAGCGCACGGGCTGCAAGGTCGCCGTCGTCGATGCCACCGGGCGTTTCCTGGAGCAGGCCGTCATCTATCCGCACGCGCCGCAGAAGCGCTGGGACGAGGCGCTGGCGACCCTGGCCGCGCTGGTGGAGCGCCATGACGTGTCGCTGGTGGCGATCGGCAACGGTACCGCCAGCCGTGAAACCGACAAGCTGGCCGCCGAACTGGTCAAGCGCGTGGCGCCACGCCAGCTCACCAAGGTGATGGTGAGCGAAGCCGGCGCATCGGTCTACTCGGCATCGGAGCTGGCGGCCAGGGAGTTTCCCGACCTCGATGTATCGATTCGCGGGGCGGTATCGATCGCCCGGCGACTGCAGGACCCGCAGGCCGAGCTGGTCAAGATCGATCCCAAGTCGATCGGTGTCGGCCAGTATCAGCACGATGTCTCCCAGGTGAACCTGTCCCGGAGCCTCGAGACGGTGATCGAGGACTGCGTCAACGCGGTGGGCGTGGATCTCAACACCGCCTCCAGCGCGCTGCTCTCCCGGGTATCCGGCCTGAGCACGATGCTCGCCGACAACATCGTGGCGCGGCGCGACCGCGAGGGGCCGTTTCGCACCCGTCAGGAGCTCCTCGGCGTCGACAGATTGGGTCCCAAGACTTTCGAGCAGTGTGCGGGCTTCCTGCGCATCATGGGCGGCGCCAATCCGCTCGATGCCAGCGCGGTGCACCCTGAGGCCTACCCACTGGTGGCGCGCATTGCCGAGCGCAACGGGCGCGAACTGGGCGGGCTGATCGGAGACAGCCGCTATCTCAAGACGCTCAAGCCCTCGGACTACGTCGACGAGGCGTTCGGGGTGCCGACGGTCATCGATATCCTGGCTGAACTCGACAAGCCGGGCCGCGATCCCCGCCCGGAATTCAAGGCAGCGACCTTTCGCGAGGGCGTGGAGAAGATCGGCGATCTCGAGCCGGGCATGCTGCTGGAGGGTGTCGTCACCAACGTGACCCATTTCGGCGCCTTCATCGATATCGGCGTGCACCAGGACGGGCTGGTGCATATCTCCGCGCTGGCCGACAAGTTCGTCGACGATCCGCGGCAGGTGGTCAAGGCCGGCGATATCGTCAAGGTCAAGGTGCTCGAGGTCGACGTGGCGCGACAGCGGATCGGATTGACGATGCGACTGGGTGACGCACCCGGTGAGAAAGCGGCCCCCGGCGAGCGCCGGTCGGGCAGCGGCAAGCCTCGTGGCGGGGCGCGGGGTCGTCAGCCGCGACAGGGTGGCAATGATCGCCAGCCCGCGCAGCCGGGCGGCGCGATGGCCGAGGCGCTGCTCAAGGCGCAGCGACGACGCTAGGGAGTGTTGGCGTTTCACGCACGCTCGCGCCGGAACGACAACACTCCTGATACCGGGCCGCGAAGTCGTTAGCCTTGAAAGCGCTATCGTCGGCTCCATAATGAGGTTTGGCTCGCGGTGGCTCCGGCGACAGCAATGGCGTCCGGAGCCGTCGGCGCACGGACAAACGGGGGAGCAGAGCTCTTCCCACGAAATAAGGTGTTGAGCGTGTCTGATCAACTCGCCACGAACGTCGGCCAACTGATGGCGCCGGCCCAGAAGGGATTGCTCGGTCGTCTACGGCGGGGCATCGAGAAGGAAGGGCTGCGTGTCGATTCCAAGGCCGCCATCGTGCAGACCCTCCATCCGCACTCGCTCGGCTCGAAGCTGACCCACCCCCACATCACCACCGACTACTCGGAGGCGCTGCTCGAGTACATCACCCCGGTCTATTGTCGTCCTGCCGATGCGCTCTCGTTCCTGGGTGATCTGGTCCGCTTCACCTATCGTCAGCTCGACGACGAGTGGCTGTGGCCGGCCAGCATGCCGGCGCGGCTCTCCGGCAACGACAGCGTACCGATCGCCGACTACGGCACGTCCAACGTCGGCACCATGAAGCATGTCTACCGCAAGGGGCTGGATGTACGCTACGGCCGCATCATGCAGTCGATTGCCGGCATTCACTACAACGTCTCTCTGCCGGATGACATCTGGCCGCTGCTGCGGGAACAGGAGGGGCGGCAGGGCGAATCGCTGCAGGGGTATCGCTCGGCCCGCTACTTCGATCTGATCCGCAACTTCCGCCGCAACAGCTGGCTGCTGCTCTATCTGTTCGGTGCCTCCCCGGCGCTGGACCGCAGCTTCCTGGGGGAGGAGGGCGGCGACAATCGCTGCGACAAGCTGAAGTCGATGGGCCAGCGCACGCTCTACGCGCCCTACGCGACCAGCCTGCGGATGTCCGATCTGGGCTATCAGAACAAGGTCCAGGAGCAGTTGAAGATCTGCTTCAACTCGCTCTCCAATTATGTCGGCACGCTCCGTCACGCCATCTCCGCCGAGTGGCCGGATTATCGCCGGATCGGTGTGGAGGTGGACGGCGAGTGGCGACAGCTCAGCGCCAACATTCTGCAGATCGAAAACGAGTACTACAGCGACATCCGTCCGAAACGGGTGGCGCGACACGACGAGACGCCCACGCAGGCTCTGGAAGCGCGCGGCGTCGAATATATCGAGGTGCGTTGTCTCGATCTGAATCCGTTCCTGCCGCTGGGAATCGATGAGCCGCAGATGCGTTTCATGGATACCTTCCTGCTCTGGTGCCTGCTCTCCGAGAGTCCCTGGATTCCGGACGAGGAGTGCGACCGGCTGGACGACAATCGCCGGCTGGTGGTCGAGCGCGGCCGCGATCCGGATCTGAAGCTGCGGATTGGCGATCGTCACTTGCCGCTGCGGACTCGGGGCCACGAGATCGTCGATGGGCTGCGCGAGGTCGCCGGCCTGCTCGACGCCATCGAGGGCGACTGTCTTCACGCTGCCGCCATCGAGACGATTGCCCGGCGGCTCGACGACCCGGAGCTGACCCCCTCGGCGCAGATGCTGCGGGCTCTGGAGGCGCATGGCGGTGAGTGGACCGATTTCATTGCCGATCTGGCCAAGGAGCAGGGGCGTCATTGGCGCTCGACGCCGATGGACGAGTCGCGTGCCGAACTCTTTTCCCAACTGGTCGAGACGTCGCACCAGCAGCAGCACGACATCGAAGCCGAAGACCGGGTGTCGTTCGCACGCTTCATCACTGATTATTTCCAGCGGGCGAGGGAACCTCGTTCGGCGGCGTGAGTCAGTGAATCCGTAACGTTCGGCGAGAGCCCAGGATCGGCTGTCGTGAAATGGAAGCACGGCCGGTGCTGGACCGCACTGGCCCTCAGTGGAAACGAGACATGCAAATCAAGCGTTGGGTGGCGCAAGCCAGTATGCGTCAGTGGTGCCTGCTGGGGCTGTTGATGTCCTGCTTCATGATGGCGGTCGCGCTCTACCTGCAGTATGGCGTCGGCCTCGAGCCTTGCCCCTTGTGCATCTTCCAGCGCGTTGCGGTGATCTCCGCGGGTGTCGTATTCCTGATCGGGGCGATTCACAACCCCGGCAAATCCGGAGGCCTGGTCTATGCGCTACTCGCTCTGATTGCCGTGCTGACGGGCATCGGCGTGGCGGGGCGGCATGTCTGGCTGCAGACCCTGCCACCGGACAGCGTGCCAAGCTGTGGGCCCGGCCTGGACTACATGATGGACATGCTGCCGTTGTGGGATGTCATGGCCCGCGTACTCCACGGTTCCGGTGAGTGCGCGGCCGTCGAGGGGGCGCTGTGGGGCGTCACGTTGCCGCAATGGACACTGTTGGGTTTCGTCGTCATGGCGACCATTCCGGTGATGATGTTGGTATCCCGATTGCGCTACAGTGGCAGGACGGTCCGCGAACCGGCAG
>NZ_CEXLVS010000232.1:0-2332 GCF_982684285.1 Salinicola sp.
TCGAGCTTCGAGCTTCGAGCTTCGAGCTTCGAGCTTCGAGCTTCGAGCTTCGAGCCATTATTCAAAGCTCAGCGCCAGACGAGCAGCAGCAGGCCCAGCCCGGCCGCCACCAGCACCGGCCAGGGTTGCTGCTCCGCCCAGCCGAGCATTGGCTGCCAGGCCAGCGCCACCGCCAGCAGGATCGCCCCCAGGCGAAGGCGCCTTGCGCGCGGTGCCGCCCGCTGGAACCGCGCTTCCAGGCCGGTCAGCGCTTCCGTCTGCTGGCGATAGAGCCGGCGCTGCTGTTCGCGATCGGAGAGCGCCTGATGGGCGAGCACCGGCAGCTCGGGAATCTGGTGCGCCAGTTCCGGCGCGTGCTTCTGCAGCGTCTTCCAGAAACCCTTGGGTCCGGCGCGCTCGCGCATCCAGCGCTCGAGATAGGGTTTGGCGGTGCTCCACAGGTCCAGGTCGGGATAGAGCTGGCGGCCCAGGCCCTCGATATTGAGCAGGGTCTTCTGCAGCAGCACCAGCTGTGGCTGGACCTCCATGTTGAATCGCCGCGCGGTCTGGAACAGTCCCAGCAGCACCTGGCCGAAGGAGATGTCCTTGAGCGGTTTCTCCAGGATCGGCTCGCACACCGCGCGGATCGCCGAGGCGAACTCGTTGGCCCGGGTGCCTTCCCCGACCCAGCCGGACTCGATGTGCAGCACCGCGACCTCGTAATAGTCCTGGCGGAAGAAGGCGAGCAGGTTGCGCGCCAGATAGTCCTGATCCTCGCGGGTCAGGCTGCCGACGATGCCGCAGTCGATGGCGATGTAGAGGGGTTCGGTGGGATTTTTCCGCGACACGAAGATGTTCCCCGGATGCATGTCGGCGTGGAAGAAATTGTCGCGGAAGACCTGGGTGAAGAATATCTCGACGCCGCGCTCGGCCAGTTTCTTGAGGTCGGTACCCTGCGCCCGCAGGGCGTCGATGTCGGCGACCGGGATGCCGGTGATGCGCTCCTGGACCATCACCTGGCGGTGAGTCAGCGACCAGTGGATGGCCGGGACGTAGAGCAGCGGCGATCCCTGGAAGTTGCGCTTGAGCTGGGAGGTGTTGGCGGCCTCCTTGTTGAGGTCGAGCTCGTCGAACAGGGTCGCTTCGTAATCCTGAACCACCTCCACCGGCCTGAGGCGGCGCGCCTCGGGAATCCGTCGCATCAGCCGCGCGAAGGTGTAGAGCAGCCCGATATCCTCGCGCATGATGCGATCGATGCCGGGGCGGATGATCTTGACCACGACCTGCTCGCCGCTGTGCAGTTCGGCCGCGTGGACCTGGGCGATGGAGGCCGAGGCCATCGGTTCGGTCTCGAACGCGGCGAAAGCCTCCTCGACGGTCTTGCCGAGTTCGACCTCGACCATGGCACGGGCGGTCTCGCCGGGGAAGGGCGGAACCTGGTCCTGCAGGCGTTTCAACTCGTCGGCGATATCCGGTGGCAGCAGGTCGCGCCGAGTCGACAGCATCTGGCCGAACTTGACGAAGATCGGGCCCAGCGACTCCAGCGCCAGTCGTAACCGCTTGCCGCGCGAGTGATCGCCGATCGGAATCAGGCGAACCGGGGCGAAGCGCCACAGCCAGCGGATGACCGGCGGTAGTCTGTCCTGGGGAACCAGGCTGTCGAGGCGATAACGGGAGACGGTCCAGGCGATGCGAAATAACCGCAGACTCATGAATGCGACTCCCGGCGACGTTGCAATCTGGCCACTCTGGCCCCGACACGGTCGACGGACTGCTGGAGTTCGGTCAGGTGATCGCGCGCGACGGCGAGCTGGTCGCGACCTGCCAGCCAGCGTCGCTCCTCGAACAGATAATCGCGCAGGTCCTGTTGCCACTCGTTGGCCAGGAAACGCGCCTGACGATCGAGGTGGCGGATGCCATTGGCCACGCCGTGGGCGGTACCGTTGCCCAGGATCCTGGACAAGGCCTCTTCCCAATCGATGTCGAGATCCATGAACAGGGTCTGTATCGGAGAGAGCAGCCCGGTCTGGCCGATGGCCGGCAACTGGCCGCTGAACAGCAGGCGCTCGGGCGAGTCACCCGCCATCAACCGGGTCACCACATGCCGATCCACGGTGATGTCGAGATCATCCACATCGTGCCAGTCGTGCACGCGTCCAAGGGTGACGCCATCGGCATGGAAGCCGACGCGCAGCCCCAGCCGCGCCTCGGCGAAGGTCAGCCGCAGGGTGTGTCCGGCCAGACCGGCCAGCCTGGCGGGGGACGCCGGGTCGCGACGCAACAGCGTGTTCAGCGAGCGCTCCAGGGCGACCAGGGCGAAAGTCTCCACCATCTCGCCGGCCCTCAGAGCTTG
>NZ_CEXLVS010000232.1:2342-6533 GCF_982684285.1 Salinicola sp.
GACGATTCCGCCGGTCATGTTGGTATAGTCGACGCGCTCCAGGCCGGCAGCCTGCATCATGCCCTTCAGCGTCTCCTGGTCGGGATGCATGCGGATCGACTCCGCCAGATAGCGGTAGCTGTCGGCGTCGTTGGCCACCAGCCGACCCATCTGCGGGAGCAGGCGGAAAGAGTACTGGTCGTAGGCTTTCGACAGCAGGCCGTTGACCGGCTTGGAGAACTCCAGCACCAGCAGGCGTCCGCCGGGCTTCAGCACCCGCGTCATCGAGCGCAGCGCCGCGTCCTTGTCGGTGACGTTGCGCAGGCCGAAGGCGATGGTGATGCAGTGAAAGCTGTTGTCCGGAAACGGCAGGCTCTCGGCGTTGGCCTGTACGTATTTGACGTTGTCGCCGATGCCGTTGTCGATCAGCTTGTCGCGCCCGACCCGCAGCATGGATTCGTTGATGTCGGCCAGGATGACGCGTCCCGTCGGTCCCACGCGCCTGGCGAACTGGCGGGTCAGGTCGCCGGTACCACCGGCGATGTCGAGCACGCTGTGGCCCTGGCGAACGCCGCTGCGCTCGAGTGTCAGCTGCTTCCAGAGGCGATGGATGCCGAATGACATCAGGTCGTTCATGACATCGTAGCGCGCGGCCACCGAGTGAAAGACGTCGGCCACGCGGGCGGCCTTCTCGTCGACCGCCACCTTTTCGTAGCCGAAGTCGGTCGTGCGCTTGTCCATGTGCTCTTCTCCGAGATGACGCGGGCGGCGAACGTCACGCCTGTTGGGGCGGTGGCGTCGCTGTCTGGGCGATGTGCTGCCGAGCGGCTCGAGCCGTGTGACCGACGCGCCCGAGCCGGGGCCAATCGATGTGAATCGACCGAGTCCGCATTGTAGCGTCTGGTCGTAAACTTGTCTGCGCGCATCGCGGCTGGCAGGTATGAGGCGCTGGCGTACCGGCGGCCTTGGTCTCGCATCCGGCCGGCTTCAGACCTGATGAATCTGGATCACGCCGGACTCCCGGGAGGCACCGGCGCGCTCGAGCCGGGTCAGATAGTTCTCCCACCAGGCCTGCTGATGGGTCGCCATCTCATGGAGATACTCCCAGGTGTAGAGCCCGGTATCGTGGCCGTCGTCGAAATGCAGCTTGAGTGCGTAGCGGCCGGTCTGGGTGATATCCAGCAGGCCGACGTTGCGCTTGCCGGTCTGCAACACGGCTTCGCTGGGGTGATGGCCCTGGACTTCCGCCGAGGGCGAGTAGACACGCAGCAGCTCCACCGGCAGGCGATAGCTCTCGCCATCGGGATAACCCAGTTCGAGTTCCCGGTCACGCTTGTGATAGTGGACGCGATTGGGAATGGGGGCGGACATAAGAAACTCCTAGCCGTAAGTTGTGGTCTGCTAGTGAGAAGAGCCGTAAAAGAAAGAGAAGAACGTCGTTCTAGAGTTCTTCTCTTCCAGCCGCGAAGCGGCGCTCTTCCAGCTTAAAGCTTACGGCTTTTCGTCAGAGGATATACCGCGAAAGGTCCTCGTCCACCGCCAGTTCGCCCAGCTTGTCGTTGACGTAATCGGCGTCGACGACCAGCGGGCTCGCATAATCTCCGCCCTGGAACGAGGCCTCCTCGAGCAGCCGCTCCATCACGGTGTGCAGGCGACGGGCGCCGATATTCTCGGTGCCGTCGTTGACCTGCCAGGCGATCTCGGCGATGCGCGAAATGCCGTCTTCGGTGAACTGCACTTCCAGCCCTTCGGTGCCGAGCAGCGCCTGGTACTGCTTGGTCAGTGCCGCCGAGGGCTCGGTCAGGATGCGCTTGAAGTCGTCCGGCGTCAGCGCTGTCAGTTCGACCCGGATCGGCAGGCGACCCTGCAGTTCCGGAATCAGGTCCGACGGCTTGGAGAGGTGGAAAGCCCCGGAGGCGATGAACAGGATGTGGTCGGTGCGCACCATGCCGTGCTTGGTGGAGACGGTGGAGCCTTCGATCAGCGGCAACAGATCGCGCTGCACGCCCTCGCGGGAGACGTCGCCGCCGCTGCCGGACTCGCCGCGCTTGGCGACCTTGTCGATCTCGTCGAGGAACACGATGCCGTTCTGCTCCACCGCTTCCAGCGCGCGCTGCTTGATCTCTTCCTCGTTGACCAGCTTGGCGGCTTCTTCGTCCTGCAGGAGCTTCCAGGCGTCCTTGACCGTCACGCGGCGGTTTTCGGACTTCTGCTTGCCCATGTTGGCGAACAGGCTCTGCAACTGGTTGGTCATCTCCTCCATGCCCGGCGGGGTCATGATGTCGACCCCTTGGCTTGCCGGCGTCACCTCGATGTCGATCTCCTTGTCGTCGAGCTGACCCTCGCGCAGCTTCTTGCGGAAGACCTGGCGCGTGGAGGAGTCGTCGCGGCCGGCATCGTACTCGCTGCCCCGCGGGCGCGGCAGCAGGGCATCGAGAATACGCTCCTCGGCGGCATCCTGGGCCTTGTGGCGCCCTTCGGTCTTGGCCTGCTCGCGCACCATCTTGATCGCCATTTCCATCAGGTCGCGCACGATCGACTCGACGTCGCGACCGACGTAGCCCACTTCGGTGAACTTGGTCGCCTCGACCTTGAGAAACGGCGCCCCGGCCAGCTTGGCCAGGCGACGTGCGATCTCGGTCTTGCCGACGCCGGTCGGTCCGATCATCAGGATGTTCTTGGGCACGATCTCGCCGCGCATGTCTTCGTCGAGGCGCATCCGGCGCCAGCGATTGCGCAGCGCGATGGCGACGGCCCGCTTGGCGTCGTGCTGACCGATGATGTACTGGTCCAGCGAGTGGACGATCTCACGCGGCGTCATCGAAGACTGGGTCAGCGCCGGCTGGGTGGCGGCCGTCTCCTGCGCCGTGCCGTTCTGGGAAAGACTCTGGGACATGGGGATGACCTCGTTACAGCTCTTCGAGCGTGATCTGGTGATTGGTGAAGACGCAGATGTCGGCGGCGATGTTGAGTGATTTCTCGGTGATCTCGCGGGCGCCGAGCTCGGTATTCTCGAGCAGTGCTCTCGCCGACGCCTGGGCGAAATGGCCGCCGGAGCCGATCGCGATGATACCGCGCTCGGGCTCGACCACGTCGCCGTTGCCGGTGATGATCAGCGACGCCGTCTTGTCGGCGACGGCGAGCATCGCCTCGAGGCGGCGCAGCGCGCGATCGGTACGCCACTCCTTCGCCAGCTCGACGGCTGCCTTGGTCAGATGGCCCTGATACTTCTCCAGCTGCGCCTCGAAGCGCTCGAACAGGGTGAAGGCATCGGCAGTGCCGCCCGCGAAACCGGCCAGAACCTGGCCGCGATGGAGGCGGCGGACCTTGCTGGCGTTGCCTTTCATTACCGTGTTGCCCAGCGATACCTGGCCATCACCGGCCAGGGCGACCTGGTCGCCACGGCGCACGGATACGATTGTGGTCATGCAGTTGACTCCCAGTGGCGCGCCGCCCGGTGCTGCCGGCGGCGCCGAAAAACGGGTGCGATCGCGTTCGCAGTCGACGGTGCTCGTCTGAAACGAAAGAACGCAGGACGCGATGCGGCATGAATCGAGAGGTGCGGGCGGAAGGGGGGGAAATCAAGCGGCGGTTTCCGGCAACGAGTGCCTGGCGCGTGGCGATGGCTACCGGAGGTCGCATGGCGCGCGTGAATTTCGCTCGGAATCCGTCACCAAAAACGGCCGACAGGCGATGTCGGCCGTCTGGCTGCAGGCGCGGTGATGCGAGCTGTAGCGGTGGTGCGAGCTGTAGCGCTTAGTTCTGCAGGCGCAGCAACAGCGGCTCGATGCCCTGGGTCACCATCAGGTCCTGGGCGCGGGATAGCTCGCGCTTGTCCTCGTAGGGCCCGACCTGGACCCGGTGCCAGAGCTGATCGCCATTGGCTCGAACGTCGGTGATCTTGGCCAGCAGGCCGAAGTCCTTGAGCCGGTTGGCGAGGCGTTCGGCATCGCCGAGGTCGCGGAAGGAGGCGGCCTGCAGGACGTAGCGGCCGCCGCTGGGCGTTGGCTGCTTGGTCTGGTTCGCGGCATCGTCGGCCGCGGCTTCCTGGGTCGTCTTGGCGGTCGGCTCGGGCGACGAGCTATCGCTGTTGGGAGCGATGACCTCCGTTTCCGGCAGTAGCGTGTAGAACTCGAAGGTGGGTGTCGCAGGCTGCTGGGGAGTGGCGGTGCCGCTGGCGGCGCCATCGGTGCCCTGGGCGTTGCCGCCGGT
>NZ_CEXLVS010000233.1:0-6497 GCF_982684285.1 Salinicola sp.
GTACCATTCTCGACCAGGGCGGCGCCGAGAACCTGCTGGGGCATGGCGACATGCTCTACCTGCCGGCGGGGGCAGGCATGCCGCAGCGCGTCCACGGCGCCTTCGTCGATGACGACGAGGTCCACCGCATCGTCGAGGACTGGAAGCGCCGTGGCGAGCCCGAGTACATCGAGGAGATCCTCTCCGGCGGCGTCTCCGCCGATGCGCTGGCCGGACTCGAGGCCGAGGGGGGGGGCGATGGCGACGATGCCGAGCAGGACGCGCTCTACGACGAGGCGGTCCAGTTCGTCACCGAGAGCCGCCGGGCGTCGATCTCCGCCGTGCAGCGCCGTTTCAAGATCGGCTACAACCGGGCGGCTCGACTGGTCGAGGCGATGGAGCAGGCGGGCGTCGTTTCGTCCATGGGCAACAACGGCTCCCGGGAAGTATTGGCGCCGCCGCCCGTCGGGCATTGATCGCGCCAGCGGCCGCGGGGAAGTAAACCCCGTGGCCGTTTCGTTGTCCTAGCATTCACCAGATTCATGATCGCCGACCTCGGGTCGACGATTCCCGATAAGGAATTTCCATGCGCAAGATGAAGACGTTGGCTCTGGCCGGATCGCTGTTGCTGGCGCCGGTATTGATGACGCAGTCGGCACTGGCGGATCAAGCGTCCGCCGATCGCCTGACCCACCTGCTCGAGCCGCTGAAGACCTATTCCGCGGATTTCGAGCAGCGGATTCTGGATGCCTCGGGCTCCAGCCTGCAGGACACCAGCGGCCACATGTGGCTGTCTCGTCCGGGGCATTTCCGCTGGGAAGTGAACGAACCCTACCGGCAACTGGTCGTTTCCGACGGCGACGAAGTGTCGCTCTACGATCCCGATCTCGAGCAGGTCACGATCCAGCCGCTGGACGACCGGGTCACCCATACGCCGGCGCTGCTGCTCTCCGGGAGTGCTTCGGAGCTGGCCGACAACTACGACGTCACGCGGCAGCAGCAGGGCGCCAGCGAGACCTTCACGCTGGTGCCGCAGGCCAACGATACGCTGTTCGAGCAGCTCAAGTTGACCTTCTACGGCGAGCAACTCGATGCGCTGCAGATGACCGACAGCACGGGCCAGCGCACCGCGATCGATTTCGACAACGCCCAGACCAATGTCGATATCGATCCGGCCCAGTTCCAGTTTCAGCCGCCCGAGGGCGCGGACGTGATTCGGGAGCAGTCGCCCGCGACGCCGTAACGCCGCGTTCGCCGCTGGACTCGCCCCGTCGTGGTCACCCGCGGCGGGGCGAATGTCTTTAGCGGCAGGCGATGTCTCTCAGGACCCGCCGTCCGCCTGGCGGTCCAGCTCCTCGCGCCATGCCTGCATCTGCTGGAACCGCTTCTCCTGGCCGTGGTCGCTGGGAGCGTAGAAGCGTGTCTTCGGCAGGTTCGACGGCCAGCAGTCATGGCTGTGGCCGGCCGGGTAGCCGTCGGGCTCGTTGTGGGCGTAGCGATAGCCCTCGCCGTAACCCAGCGAAGACATCAGCTCGGTAGGGGCATTGCGCAGATAGATGGGCACTTCCATGTCGGGGTGTTCGGCGACGAACGCCTTGGCCTGACTCCAGGCCTGATCGATGCGGTTGCTTTTCGGGGCGACCGCCAGGTGGATCACGGCATGGGCGATGGCGCGCTGCCCCTCGTAGTCGCCCAGCCGCAGATAGGCGTCCCACGCCGCTATCACCAGCGGCAGCGCGCGCGGATCGGCGTTGCCGACATCCTCCGAGGCGATCGCCGCGAGGCGCCTGACGACATCCAGCGGATCGCCACCGCCACTGATGAACTGGGCGACGTACAGTAGCGCGGCATCGGGACGCGACGAGCGAACCGACTTGTGAATGGCCGACAGCACGTCGTAATAGTGCTCTCCCTGCTTGTCGAATGCCGCCGCCTGGTGCCCGATCACCTCGATCACGGCGTCGCGGTCGAGGATCTCGCCGTGCTCGTCGCTCTTGACGAAGTCGCAGGCGGTCTCGAGCAGGCCGAGGGCACGACGCGCATCGCCGGAGGCCGCCCTCGCCAGAATCGATAGCGTTTCGTCGCTGGCGCGGATATTGCGCTGCCCCAGCCCGAGTGTCTCGTTGCCGAGCGCGCGCTTGAGCACCGTGATCAGCTCGCTCTCGTCGAGGGCTTTCAGTACATAGACCCGCGCCCGCGAGAGCAGCGCCGAGTTGACCTCAAAGGAGGGATTTTCGGTCGTGGCGCCGATCAGCGTCAGCAGCCCGGATTCGACGTGGGGTAGCAGGGCATCCTGTTGGCTCTTGTTGAGCCTATGGATTTCGTCCAGGAACAGCAGGGTCCGGCGATCGCGCATCTGGCCCTCCCGGGCTCGCTCGACCGCCGCCCGGATCTCCTTCACGCCCGCCATCACCGCCGACAGTTGCTCCAGCCGGGCGCCGGAGGCTTCGGCGAGAATCTCCGCCAGCGTGGTCTTGCCGACCCCGGGAGGACCCCACAGGATCATCGAGCGCACGCTGGCGGTCTCGGCCATGCGTCGCAGCGGTTTGCCGGGGCCGACCAGCGCCTGCTGGCCGATGTAGTCATCGAGCGTGCGCGGACGCAGGCGGTAGGCGAGGGGTGCACTGTCCGGCTGAGGGGCGCCTCGGGAGGCGTCGTCGGCAAATAGGTCCATGGGGCTTCCAGGCTGGCTGACGGCAACGAAACGGTACATTTCGCTACAGCGATTCAGACGTTAGGCGTAGAGCGTTTATCGAAAAAACCGCTAGGGTAGGAAATTCTAGCCTGTCGCTGAAGGCAGACCCAATCGATCATCGATAGAGATGTCGTTCGAGGCTCGTTTGTCGGTATCTGGCAGAGGTAATCCACGGCGCACATCGTCGACTCGGACGGTGGGGTGGAGACGCCTTCGTCCACCCTGGCAACAGCGGTGACGAACCGTCGAGACGGGTACCGGCGCCAAGGTCGTCGACAGACGCTACACTAGGCTGACAAGGCGACGGGCGTCACTCGACTCCGCGCTTCACGGACAGGAGACTCACCATGCCCATGCTGACCCAACTGCGTCAGGACCATGCCAACATGGCGCGCCTGCTGCATGTGTTGCAACTCAAGCACAAGACACTGGCGGACGGCGAGCGTCCTGACTTCCGCCTGATTCGAGAAGTCGTGGATTATATTCTCGACTACATGAACGGATTCACGATCCCCCTCGAACGTATCTGCAGCGATCAGCTGGTGGCGAAGGCGTCCGGCATCCACGAACTGAGTACGCGTCTGGCCGATGACTATCAGCATCTGCATGAGCAGCTGATGCGTCTTTCCCAGGATATCGACATGATCCTGATGGACGGCGTGATGCCAATGGACAAGTTCGCCGACGACCTCAAGTCCTACCTGGAAGCGCATCGGGCCTATCTGCGTGCCGAGCGGGAAGAGCTGTTCCCGCTGATCCGCGAGCACTTCGACGAGGACGATCTCGCGCGCCTCGCCGACGAACTGCCCGCCCAGGCGGGCGCCGAGCTGGCGCGGCTGCAGGAGGCGTATCCGGAGCTGTATACCGAGTTTCGCGAGGCCCCGTCACCGCTGTAGGGCTGGCACTTCCCCCCATCGTTGCCTGACACGGCGGCGATCGCCGCTGCGCGATCGCCGCCGCTTGCGTAGAATGGCCGCCTGGCACCACAGGACGGGGGCAGGATGGATCGACTGCAAGCGATGCAGGTCTTCCGCGCGGTCATCGACGCCGGGAGTTTCGCCGGCGGTGCCCGGCGGCTGGGCGTCTCCAACGCCATGGTCAGCAAGCAGGTTTCCCGGCTCGAGGAGATGCTGGGCGTGCGGCTGCTGGTGCGAACCACTCGGCGCCTGCAGCTGACCGCCGAGGGAGAGCGCTACCTGGCGACCGTGGTCCGTCTGCTCGACGAACTGCAGGAACTGGAGGCGGGCATCGGCGAGCAGCGCGGCGAGATCCGCGGTCGTCTGCGCCTGTCCGCGCCGGTGGATTTCGGCGCGCGTTCCTTGATGCCGGCGCTGCAGGCCTTCGAGGCGGCCCATCCGGCCGTATCGCTCGACCTGGTACTAGAGGATCGCCGCGTCGATCCGCTGGCCGAGGATTTCGATCTGGTCGTGCGAATCGGCGAACTGGAGGACTCCAGCCTGATCGCGCGACCGTTGATGCAGATGCCGATGCATCTCTACGCGTCGCCCGCCTATCTCGAGCGCCACGGCACGCCACGGCATCCCCACGAACTCAGGGAGCATCGCTGTCTGCACTACACCCTGTCGAGGCACGGGCTCTACTGGCCGTTCCGGGTCGATGGCGAGATCTATCGCTTCCGGCTGCAACCGGCACTCTCCTGCAACAACGGCAGGGCGCTGGTCGAGGCCGCGGTACTGGGCATGGGGTTGACGTTGAAACCGGCCTCCCTGGCCGCACCGGAAGAGCGAGCCGGCCAGCTGGTTCGCGTGCTCGAGTCGTTCGAGATGCCGCCGCTCGACATTCACCTGCTGTACGCCGAACGCGACTACATGCCGGCGCGCCTGCGAGCCCTGATCGAGGCGCTGCTCGGCTATTTCGGTGACGGCCGGGATTATGATTGACGCCCTCATCTTCGATTCCGGCGTCGGCGGACTCTCCGTCAGCGAGGAGATCCGACGGCGGGTACCGGGCTGTTCGCTGGGCTACCTTTGCGACAACGCGGCGCTGCCCTACGGCACCAAGCGTGACGACTGGCTTATCGCGAGAATCGTCGCCGTCTGCGTCAACGCATGCCAGCTGGCGCGGCCCCGCGTGCTGGTGGTGGCCTGTAACACCGCCAGCACACTGGCACTGGAGGCGCTGAGGGCACGGCTACCGATACCGGTCATCGGCACCGTTCCGGCGATCAAGCCGGCGGCCGAGGCATCCCGAAGCCGCACGATCGGCCTGCTCGCCACCGGCGCGACGGTCAACCGGCCTTACCTGGATCGGCTGATCGCCGAGCATGCGCCGGATTGTCGGGTGGTGCGCGTGGCGGCGGACGCGCTGGTCACCCAGGCCGAGTCCCATCTCGCGGGCAGGGCGGTCGATGCCCGTGCGCTTCAACTGGCCGTTGCGCCGCTGAAGGCGACGACGGATCTCGATGTCGTGGTGCTGGGGTGCACCCACTTCCCGCTGCTGCGTGGGTTGCTCGAGCCGTTGATGCCCGACAGGCTCTGGATCGACTCCGGGGCGGCGATCGCCCGCCGACTGAGCCAGGTGCTGAGCGACATCCGGTCGATCCCCGCGCCGCCGGGCGAGGTGGGCGGGGCGCCCAGTTGGGCGACGGCGCCCCGGGTCGAGAGTCTGGCACCGATCCTGACGCGTTTTGGCTACTCGTCGCCGCGCGCCCTCGAGGTCGCTCCGCCGAGCGTGGGCCTCCATGTCTGATGAATCATTGCGCTAATTTTGTCCGAGGATTTCTGGTTTGGTGATTTTCGATATCGATCCCTCGCGTTACGACGCCCAGCTCGAAGCCAAGCGTCAACGCATCGAGCGGCAGTTCGCCCGCTTTTCACCGCCACCGCTGGAGGTGTTCGCATCGCCGCCCTCCCACTACCGGATGCGCGCCGAGTTCCGTGTCTGGCACGAGGGAGACGATCTTTTCTATGCGATGTTCGAGGCCGACCCGGAGGCACCGCTTCAGCGAGGCCGCGTCGCCCAGCGCGTCGTCCGCGTCGACCGCTTTCCGGTCGCCAGCGAGCGTATCAACGAACTGATGCCACGGCTGCTGGACGCGATCCGGGACGAGCCGCTGATGCGACGCAAGCTGTTCCAGGTCGAGTTCCTCACCACGTTGAGCGGTGAGTCGCTGGTCACGATGATCTATCACAAGCCGCTCGATGACGCGTGGGAGACCCGGGCTCGCGAGCTGCAGGCCGAACTTGGCGTATCGCTGATCGGGCGTTCCCGCAAGCAGCGGCTGGTGCTGGATCGCGACCACGTCTGGGAGCGACTCGAGGTGGATGGGCGGGAACTCCGTTACCATCAGGTCGAGAACAGCTTCACCCAGCCCAACGCCGAGATCTGTCGTTCGATGCTGAGCTGGGCCCGGGATGTGACCCGCGAAAGCGAGGGCGATCTTGTCGAGCTCTACTGCGGCAACGGCAACTTCACGGTGGCGCTTGCAGAGAATTTCCGGCGCGTGGTCGCCACCGAGATCTCGCGAACGTCGGTGGCGTCGGCGCAGGCCAACCTCGACGCCAATGGCATCGACAACGTGCATGTGGCGCGGATGTCGGCCGAGGAGTTCGCCCAGGCGTTGAGCGGGGAGAAGCAGGGGCGACGTGTCGCCGCCATGGCGCTCGCCGATTGCGACTTCTCCACCGTGCTGGTGGACCCGCCGAGGGCAGGACTGGACGCCGACAGCTGTGCGCCGCTGATGCGCTACTCCCGCATCGTCTATATTTCATGCAACCCCGATACACTGGCCGTCAATCTCGAGCAGTTGAGCCGTACGCATCGCGTGGCTCGGATGGCGCTGTTTGACCAATTCCCATGGACG
>NZ_CEXLVS010000234.1:0-6481 GCF_982684285.1 Salinicola sp.
CCTCCTCCAGCGGTGCGACGACCACCGAGTTCAAGGAGGCGGTGCTGTCGCTGGAGGTGACGCCGCAGATCACGCCCGACGATCGCATCATCATGGATCTGCGCATCAACAACGACGATATTTCCGATACGCGATTCGATGGCGCGCCGGCGATCGATACCAACGAGATTCAGACCCAGGTACTGGTCGACAACGGCGAAACCGTGGTGCTGGGCGGGATTCTGACCTCCGAGCAGTTGCGGACGCTGTTCAAGACCCCGTTCCTGGGAGACATCCCGGTGCTGGGCAATCTCTTCCGCTATACCCAGGAAAGCAACGAGAAGGTAGAATTGCTGGTATTCATTACGCCCAAGATCATCGAGGACGGACTGGCCATTCGCTGATGCGGTCGCTTCCCAATCTTTTTCTCATCGGTCCCATGGGGGCCGGCAAGAGCACAATCGGCCGCCTTCTGGCGGCCGAATTGCAGCGCGAATTCCTGGATAGCGACCATCAGATAGAGGGTCGGTGCGGGGCGAACATCCCGTGGATTTTCGATGTCGAGGGCGAGCAGGGGTTCCGCGATCGAGAGACGGCCATGCTCGACGAGCTGACCCAGCGCAGTGAAGTCGTGATGGCGACGGGGGGCGGCGCGGTCATGCGCGAGGTCAACCGGCAACTGCTGCGGGAGCGGGGCACGGTGATCTACCTGGCCACCACCGTCGAGCAGCAGATTCGACGCACCTCGCGGGATCGCAATCGGCCGCTGCTTCAGAATGCCAATCCGGAGCAGGTGCTGAGGGAGCTGTTCGCGATTCGCGATCCGCTCTATCGCGCCACGGCGGACATCGTCGTGCGCACCGATCGCCGCGGTCCCAGAAGCGTGGTCGGTGATATCCTGCGGCGTGTCTCCCGTCTCGCCGAGCCGCTCGCTGCCTCGCCGCCACTCTCCCACCAGAGGTAAATGTCATGACGTCAGTCTCTTCGCTTTCGGTGGAATCGCTGAGCGTGTCGCTGGGCGAGCGCAGTTATCCGATCCACGTCGGCGCGGGCGTTCTGGCGAGCCGGGAACATCTGCTGCCGTACCTGGCGGGGCGCCAGGTGATGATCGTGACTAACGAGGTGATCGCCCCGCATTATCTCGCGGCGCTCAAGCAGACGCTGGCCGGTGCCGACCTCGAGATCCGGGAAGTCATCCTGCCCGATGGCGAGGCGACCAAGACGCTGGCGTCGGTGGAGCGTATCTGGGATGCGCTGCTGGCCGCCGGCTTCAATCGTCGCTGCACGCTGATCGCGCTGGGCGGAGGCGTCATCGGCGACATGGCGGGATACGCGGCCGCCAGCTATCAGCGCGGTGTCGCGTTCATCCAGATACCCACCACCCTGCTGGCCCAGGTCGACTCCTCCGTGGGCGGCAAGACGGGCGTCAATCACCCTCGTGGCAAGAACATGATCGGCGCGTTCTGGCAGCCCCGGGCGGTGATCGTCGATACCGACACCTTGCGAACGCTGCCGGCCCGGGAGTTGTCCGCGGGGCTGGCGGAGGTGATCAAGTACGGCTTGATCTGGGACCTCTCCTTCCTCGAGTGGCTGGAGGGGAACCTGGCGGCACTCCGGGCGCTCGACGAGGCCGCCATTCGCCACGCCATTCGCCGCAGCTGCGAGATCAAGGCGGAAGTCGTCGCCGAGGACGAGACCGAGCAGGGCGTGCGTGCGCTGCTCAACCTGGGCCACACCTTCGGTCACGCCATCGAGGCGCATCAGGGCTACGGCAACTGGCTGCACGGCGAAGCGGTGGGCGCCGGCATGATGATGGCGACCCGGCTATCCTTCGATCGCGGCTGGTTGAGCGAGGCCGATGTCGAGCGCGTCGCGGCGATTCTGAGCGCCGCGGATCTCCCGGTCACGGCACCGGCCAACATGCAGGCCGAGGATTTCCTCTCTCGCATGCGCCTCGACAAGAAGAATCTCGACAGTCGGCTGCGCCTGATCCTGCTCGAGGCGCTGGGGGGCGCCTGCATCCGGGACGATACCGAGGCCGAGCTGCTCCACCGGCTGCTGGAACGCTTCCCCCGAGGCTGACGCGCCACGGCGCCGGCAGGCGCCTCTCCTTCCCGGTTTTACCCGGCCTTGTTTCCGCCGCCATTCCGGCGGCGTTCCTTTGTTCGCCCGTTCGCATGGGCCGCCCCGGTGGCAGCCCCGTTTCGATAGCGCTCCCGTCACGGCGTTCGGCATGGGTGGCCGTTCGCGGGTCTCGCCTGGCGACAATCGGCGTGCCGACGGCTGTTCTTTCCGGGCGTTGTCGATATAATTGGTATGCTCCATGCCGTATCGGTATGGGCTTCGCGCCTGGATCTCACGACGATTCGGGCCACGACACGCAAGGGTTTAGACTTTGGTCTATGTTGAGGCCTAAGCCTTTGTGCTAACAGTGTATTTTTGTTGAATGTTTCGCTAAGTCTTCGATTTTAAATGCATTTGCAGCGAGAAAGCCGGCTCCGGAATTGCGCTGGGGAAGCTGACTGGCTATTCTGTCCGGCCTTTTTGCGACCCGCCGACACCCCACGTTGTCGGCGCTTCGAGACGAAAATCGGGCCTATTGCACCGCTGGTAATCCAGTCGGAAAAACAAGAAAAATTTCTATCATCTCTTTTTACCGGACCGAATACAATACCCTGTATTCAGAACAGCTTTGTGAGGCACGCCCATGATGAGAGGTCTTCACCAGCCTGGCGAATTCCGCGACAACTGCGGTTTCGGCCTGATTGCTCATATGGAGGGGCAGGCCAGTCACGATCTGCTCAAGACGGCGATCGAATCCCTGACCTGCATGACCCACCGTGGCGGCATCGCGGCGGATGGCAAGACCGGCGACGGTTGTGGCCTGCTGCTGAAAATGCCGATGGGCTTCATGCGCGAGCTGGCCGAGGATCATCTGGGCGTCACCCTGGGCGAGCGCTTCGCCGTCGGCATGGTGTTCTTCCCCGATGACGATGCCCGCGAGCGAAGTGCGCGCGAGACGCTGGAAGGCGAACTCGCCGAGCGTGGCCTGAGCGTCAAGGGGTGGCGTGACGTGCCCACGGACCCCAGCGTCTGCGGGCCGATGGCGCTCGAGTGCCTGCCGCGCATTCGTCAGGTCTTCGTCGAGGGGGACGTTTCCCAGACCGATGCGGCGTTCAACGTCGAACTGTTCATGGCACGCCGTCTGGCCGAACAGAAGCTGCGCCAGGAAGAAGAGTTCTACGTCTGCTCGCTGTCGTCCAAGGTGGTCTCCTACAAGGGGCTGATGATGCCCGCGGACCTCCCCACCTTCTACCAGGACCTGGGCGACGAGCGTCTCGAGACCGCGGTCTGCGTCTTTCACCAGCGTTTTTCGACCAATACCGCACCACGCTGGCCGCTGGCGCAGCCGTTCCGCTTCATGGCGCACAACGGCGAGATCAACACCATCGAGGCCAACCGCGGCTGGGCCAACGCGCGCAAGGCCAACTTCGTCAGCGAACTGCTGCCGGATATCGAAGGCCTCGACGAGATCGTCAACACCACCGGCTCCGACTCGTCGAGCATGGACAACATGCTGGAAGTGCTGCTCACCGGTGGCATGGACCTCTACAACGCCGTTCGCATGATGGTGCCGCCGGCGTGGCAGAACGTCGAGACCATGGATGGTGACCTGCGCGCCTTCTATGAATACAACTCCATGCACATGGAAGCGTGGGATGGCCCCGCCGGCATCGTGATGACCGACGGTCGCCACGCCGTCTGCATGCTCGACCGCAACGGCCTGCGTCCGGCGCGCTGGGTGATCACCGATAACGGCTATATCACCCTCTCCTCCGAGATCGGGGTGTGGAACTACTCCCCCGAATCGGTGGTGGCCAAGGGCCGCGTCGGGCCGGGACAGATCCTCGCCGTCGACACCCAGACCGGCGAAGTGCTGCACACCGACGATATCGATCAGCGGCTCAAGTCCGCCTATCCCTATCGTCGCTGGCTCAAGGAGCACGCCCACTATCTCGAGTCCGCGCTGACCGAGCTGGCGCGATTCCAGCCGATGGAAACCGAAGAGCTCAACGTCTACCAGAAGATGTTCTCGGTGACCTTCGAGGAGCGCGATCAGCTGCTGCGCCCGCTGGCCGAGAGCGGCCAGGAAGCGGTGGGTTCGATGGGGGACGACACGCCGATGGCGGTGCTGTCGCGTCAGAACCGGCTGCTCACCGACTTCTTCCGCCAGAAATTCGCCCAGGTCACCAACCCGCCCATCGACCCGCTGCGGGAAGCGATCGTGATGTCGCTGGAGACCTGCTGCGGGGCCGAGCTGAACGTGTTCGAGGCGACGCCGGAGCACGCCCACCGCCTGATCCTGACCACCCCGGTGCTGTCGCCGCGCAAGTTCACCGCGCTGGTGACCCAGGAGGATCCGGCGTTCGCCTCGGTGCGGCTGCCGTTGCACTACGATCCGGAGACCACCTCGCTGCGCCAGGCGCTGGTGGCGCTGTGCCAGCAGGCCGAGCAGGCGACCCGCGACGGCAAGGTGATCCTGGTGCTGTCGGATGCCGAGCTGGAGAGGGGCAAGCAGCCGATCCAGGCGCTGCTGGCCACCGGCGCGGTTCACCATCATCTCGCCAGGCTGGCGCTGCGCCCCCGTGTCAACATCGTGGTCGAGACCGGCTACGCCCGTGACGCCCACCAGATGGCGGTGTTCTTCGGCGTCGGCGCCACCGCGGTCTATCCCTATCTCGCCTATCAGGTGATGGCGGACATGCACCGCACCGGGGAGCTGGTCGGCAACCCGGCGGACGCCCGCGAGAACTACCGCAAGGGCATGCAGAAGGGGCTTTACAAGATCCTGTCGAAGATGGGGATCTCGCAGATCTCCTCCTACCGTGGCTCGCAGCTGTTCGAGGCTGTCGGCCTGGGGTCCGAGGTCATGCAGATGTGCTTCGACGGGATGATGTCGCGCATCGAGGGCACCGGCTTCAGCGAGCTGCAGATGCAGCAGGAGCTGGCGGCGCGCGATGCCTGGATTCCCCGCAAGGGCATCCGCCAGGGCGGGCTGGTCAAGTTCGTCCACGGTCACGAGTATCACGCCTACAATCCCGACGTGGTGATGCTGCTGCAGCAGGCGGTCCAGCAGGGCGACTACGCCAAGTGGAAGGCGTTTGCGCGGCTGGTCAATGAGCGTCCGGTGGCGACGATCCGCGACCTGCTGAAGCTCAAGCCGGCCCCCGAGCCGTTGCCGCTGGACGAGATCGAGCCGGTCGAGAGCCTGCTGCTGCGCTTCGACAGCGCCGGGATGTCGCTGGGCGCGCTGTCGCCCGAGGCGCACGAAGCGCTGGCCCAGGCTATGAACGAGACCGGCGGGCGCTCCAACTCCGGTGAGGGCGGCGAGGATCCGGCCCGTTACGGCACCATCCGCTCCTCCAAGATCAAGCAGATCGCTTCCGGGCGCTTCGGGGTGACCCCGGCCTATCTGGTCAACGCCGAGGTGCTGCAGATCAAGGTCGCCCAGGGTGCCAAGCCCGGCGAGGGCGGCCAGCTGCCGGGCGGCAAGGTCAACGAGATGATCGCGCGGCTGCGCTATGCGGTCCCCGGCGTGACGCTGATCTCGCCGCCGCCGCACCACGACATCTATTCGATCGAGGACCTGGCCCAGCTGATCTTCGATCTCAAGCAGGTCAACCCGAGCGCCCAGGTATCGGTGAAGCTGGTCTCCGAGCCGGGCATCGGCACCATCGCCACCGGCGTGGCCAAGGCCTACGCCGATCTGATCACGGTCTCCGGCTACGACGGCGGCACCGCGGCGAGCCCGATCACCTCGATCCGCCACGCCGGCAGTCCGTGGGAGCTGGGGCTGCCGGAAGTCCACCAGGCGCTGCGCATCAACGGCCTGCGCGACAAGATCCGGCTGCAGACCGACGGCGGGCTCAAGACCGGCCCCGACGTGGTCAAGGCGGCGATCCTCGGCGCCGAGAGCTTCGGCTTCGGCACCGCGCCGATGGTGGCGCTGGGCTGCAAGTATCTGAAGATCTGCCACCTCAACAACTGCGCCACCGGCGTCGCCACCCAACACCAGGAGCTGCGCGACGAGCACTTCCGCGGCACGGTGGACATGGTCAAGCACTACTTCCGCTTCATCGCCGAGGAGGTGCGCGAGCTGATGGCGCTGCTGGGCGTGCGCCAGTTGACCGACCTGATCGGGCGCACCGATCTGCTCGAGATGCTGGAGGGCGAGACGGCGGCGCAGCGCAAGCTCGACCTGACGCCGCTGCTGGCCAACGACTTCGTGCCCACAGAGGCGCCGCAGTTCTGCCAGGTCAGCCGCAACGTGCCCCACGATCCCGGTGCCAAGAACCAGGAGGTGTTCGAGGCGCTGCTGCCGGCGATCGAGTCGAAGTCCGGCGGCGAGTTCGAGTTCAAGATCACCAACTGTGATCGTTCGGTAGCGGCACGGGTCTCCGGCGAGATCGCCAAGCGCTACGGCGAAGCGGGCCTCGAGGAG
>NZ_CEXLVS010000235.1:0-6457 GCF_982684285.1 Salinicola sp.
AGATGTTCCATCGCTCGGCCACGTTCTCCGCCGTGATGCCCATATGGTAGTCGTTGAAGGCGTCCCACAGACCGTCATGGATCATGCTGTCGAGCAGCTCGGCGTGGCCCATGCGCAGCCCGGTACGCGCCTTGGGCAGCACGTAGGGCGCCAGGCTCATGCTCTCCATGCCGCCGGCCACGATGGTCTCGGCATCGCCGCAGCGGATCGCCTGGACGGCCAGGTGCACGGCCTTGAGGCCGGAGCCGCAGACCTTGTCGACCGTCATCGCCGGCACGTTGTCCGGCAGGCCGGCTTCGATGGAAGCCTGGCGCGCGGTGTTCTGGCCCAGGCCGGCGCGCAGTACGTGGCCCATGATCACTTCGTCGACGCCGGCGGGGTCGATGCCCTCGAGGACGCGACGAATGACGGTCGCTCCCAGGGTCACCGCGGGGACGCTGGCAAGCCCGCCCTGGAACGTGCCGATCGGTGTGCGCGTGGCCGCGACGATGACCACATCGCGCATCGCGGCTGTCGTTGGATCAGACATGGGCCGTCTCCCGCTGGTCGATCAGCTCGCAGCCGGTGGCTTCGCGAATCTCCTCGAGGGTGACGTCCGGCGCGAGTTCGGCCAATGCGAGGCCTTTGTCGGTGATATCCATCACACCCAGATCGGTGATGATCCGGTCGACGACACCCACACCGGTCAACGGTAGCGTGCATTCGGTCAGGATCTTGTGCTCGCCCTTGGCGGTATGGCTCATCAGCACCACCACGCGCTGCACCCCGGCCACCAGGTCCATGGCGCCACCCATGCCCTTGACCATCTTGCCGGGGATCATCCAGTTGGCGAGGTCCCCCCGCTCGGAGACCTGCATCGCGCCCAGAATCGCCAGGTTGATCTTGCCGCCGCGGATCATCGCGAACGACTCCGCGTTGTCGAAGTAGCTCGAGCCGGGCAGGGCGGTGACCGTCTGCTTGCCGGCGTTGATCAGGTCGGGGTCGACGGTTTCCTCGGTGGGGAAGGGGCCGATGCCGAGCAGCCCGTTCTCCGACTGCAGCCACACTTCCATGCCGTCGGGAATATAGTTCGCTACCAGCGTGGGCTGGCCAATTCCCAGGTTGACGTAGAAGCCGTCCCGCAGCTCGCCGGCGGCGCGTTGCGCCATCTGTTCCTTGTTCCAGGGCATCTCAGTTTCCCTCCCTGAGCGTGCGTTTCTCGATGCGTTTTTCCGGTGTCGGGTTATGCACGATGCGGTGCACGAAGATGCCCGGCAGGTGGACGTCGTCAGGGTCGATGGCGCCGGTCTCGACGATCTCCTCGACCTCGGCGACACAGATCCTGCCGGCCATGGCGGCCAGCGGATTGAAGTTGCGCGCGGTCTTGTTGAAGCGCAGATTGCCCGCCTTGTCGGCAACCTGGGCCTTGACCAGCGCCACATCGACCGGCAGGCCGCGCTCCATGACGTAATGCTCGCCGTCGAATTCGCGCACTTCCTTGCCTTCGGCGATCCTGGTGCCGTAGCCGGTCTTGGTGAAGAAGGCAGCGATGCCGGCGCCCCCCGCGCGCAGGCGCTCGGCCAGGGTACCCTGGGGGCAGAATTCCAGCTCGAGCTCGCCGGAGAGATACTGGCGCTCGAACTCCTTGTTCTCGCCCACGTAGGAGGAGAGCATCTTGCGGATCTGGCGCGACTCCAGCAGCAAGCCGAGGCCGAAACCGTCCACGCCAGCGTTGTTGCTGGCCACCGTCAGGTCCTTCTTGCCGGTGTCGCGCAGGGCAACGATCAGCGATTCGGGGATGCCGCACAGGCCGAAACCACCGACGGCGATGGTCATGCCATCCTCGATCAGGCCGTCGAGGGCGGCCTGGGCGCTCTCGAAGCATTTGCCGCCGCGCATCCCGGCGGGGGTCTTCTCAGTACTGGTGTGCTGGGTCATGGCGAGCCTCTGTTGTTGTGTCCTGGATAGACTATGACCGCTCGTCGCGCTGTTATTAAATTTATTTTCGCCGATAATTGTCGAGTTTTTCTCATCAATGAGGCGTTTTGATGACCATCAAGCAGCTCCGTGCCTTTCTTGCCGTGGCGCAGACACTGAGTTTCGCCCAGGCCTGCGAGCGGTTGCACGTGACCCAGTCGGCGCTGAGTCTGGCGGTGAAATCGCTGGAGTCGCAGCTCGGTGGAGCGCTGTTCTCGCGCACCACGCGCCAGGTGCGACTGACCCCCGAAGGCGAGGCGCTGCTGCCGTTGGCGCGGCGATTGCTGGCCGAGTGGGACGACGCCGAGGACGCCATGAGGCGGCGTTTCCATCTGCAGCAGGGGCATCTGGCGATCGCCGCCATGCCATCGTTTGCCTCCAATTGCCTGCCGCCACTGATCGCGGCCTTTCGTCGGCGCTATCCGCGCATCAGCTTCACCATCCACGACGTGATCAACGAACAGGTGGTGGAGATGGTGCTGGCCCAGCGCGTGGAGTTCGGGATCGCCTTCGAGCCGCCGCGGCAGCCGGCGCTGACGTTCACCCCGATCCATCACGATCGCTTCGTGGCGGCGGTACCGCCGACGTCGGCGCTCGCCGCGCAGGCATCGACGACCTGGTCGGCGCTGCTGGCTTATCCCTTCATTACCCTGCAGCGGCCTTCGCAGGTACGGGCGATGCTGGAGCGGCAACTGTCGCGACACGGCATGACGCTGCCGGTGGAGTTGGAGAGCCATCAGTTGGCCACGGTGGGCCAACTGGTCGGCAAGGGGTTGGGCGTGAGCGCGGTGCCGGCGCTGTGTCGCGTCCAGATGGAGACGCTGGGCGTCCGCTGTCTGGCGCTATCCGAGCCGGTGATCGAGCGGCCAGTCGGCGTCGTCACCCGCGCCGACCAGCAGCTCTCCTCCACCGCCAGCGCCTTTCACGCCCTGGTGGAGGGTTCAGCTCGGGAGATCGTCGAGGTCTGAGGTGCCCGGCAGCGAGACGAATGCGCCGGGTCGCGTCGCCGCGAAGGCGCCGCAGCGACAGGCGAAGGCCAGCGCATCGTTCAGCTTGGCGTCGTCGGCCAGCCAGTCGCCCAGCGTCGCGCAGACCACCTCGGCTCGGGACAGGGACGCCAGCAGGCCGCCGATGAAAGCATCGCCGGCGGCGGTGGTGTCCACTGCCTGGACCGCCGGAGGCACCGACTGAAGCTGACGGTCCGCCAGATGGGCGGTCACTGGCCCCGGTCCATCGGTGATCACGATCAGTCGGGCGCCCTTGGCCAGCCTGGCGCTGATCCACTCCTCGGCACTGCGATCGCCGCGAAGCGCATCCAGCTCTTCGGTGGAGAGCTTGATGAGATGGGCCCGCTCGAGCAGCTGCTCGACCAGCGCGATATCGACCTTGCCCTGGGGCCATAGCATGGCGCGAAGATTGACATCGACGCTGATCAGGCAGCCGCCGCGGCGGGCGATGCTGGCAAGGTCGAGGGTGGTGCGGGCGATGGCCGCATCGGTCAGGCTGTTGCTGCACAGGTGGACCAGGGCCGGTTCGGTGAAGATCCCGGGTGGCAGGTGTTCCCGGCGATAGAGCAGGTCCGCGGCGGGTGGGCGGTAGAAGTCGAACTGGCGCTCTCCCTGGCGATCGCGGGAAACGAATGCCAGGGCGGTGCGGGCTTCACGGGTTCGCACCACGTGCTGGGTATCGACGCCATAGCGGGTCAGCTCTTCGACCAGGAAGTCGCCGAAGCGATCGTCGCCGATCATGCCGAGGAAAAGGCTGGGGATGCCCTGACGAGCACAGGCCACGGCGGCGTTGGCCGGCGCGCCGCCGGCATAGGGCGTGAAGGTCTCGGGGCCGCTGTCGTCGCCCAGGCGGCTGGACAACATGTCAACGAGGGCTTCGCCGAAGGCGATGATGGGAATCATGGGTTACCGACTCTCTTGTCGAACGGGAATCGAAGATGCGCTGCCGTCGCTTCGCATCGAACGTCATCACGGCACTCGGTGACTGCGTGCTTCCTCGAGCAGCGCGAACCACGTCGGGCGATCGAGTTCGAGATTACCGCTCAGCAGCAAATTGTCGATACGCCTTTCATTCAACGTTCCGGTCACCGGTACCGGTTTGCCGGGCAGTCGCCGCAACCAGGCCAGCGCCAGTCCCGCCGTGGTCGAGTTGAGCTGTTCCGCGAGACGCGAGAGCGCGGTACCGAGCACATCCTCGAAGACCGAGCCGCCACCCAGCGGTGACCAGGCCATCGGCGCCAGGCCGTCGGCCAGGATGGCGTCGTAGAAGCCGTCGAACAGGGCGTCCGGATGGGCCAGCGAGAGCTCGAGCTGGTGGACGCCGAGCCGGTTGTGCATGGCGGCCTGCAGTCGACGCCACTGCTCCGGCAGGAAGTTGGAGACGCCCACGGCGCCGACCTTGCCCGCCGCGATGGCATCGTCCAGGACTCGGGCCGTCGCTTCCGTGTCCATCAGCGGATCCGGGCGGTGGAGCAGGAAGTGGTCGAGCCGGTCGACACCGAGACGCGAGAGTGAGTCGTCGATGACCTGGGTGAGATGGCGTTCGGAGGTATCGTAATGCTTGACCCCGAAGGGCGAGGTGTCGCGATGCGGCAGGATGATATTGCCCTTGGTCACCACCCTCACCCTGGACTTGAGCGACGGGCGGCGGGCGAGCGCCTCGCCGAAGCGCTGCTCGCCCAGGTGATTGCCGTAGCTGTCGGCATGATCGAACCAGTGCAGGCCCTGGTCCACCCGGGCTTCCAGCCAGTCGGCGAACTTCTCGACATCGTCGAATTCGGGCCGCTCGTGGAGACGCATCATGCCCAGGATGAAGGGCGAGTCGAAAACCAGATCATCACTCACGCCGATGTCGCCTCCCGCGCGATCGTGGTGGAGAGCAGGTGCTGGCCGTCCGGCACCAGCCAGACCGGGTCGACCCGCGTGCAGGCGGCCTCGACGCACAGAAAGCGCATCCCGGCGGTGGCCGGGGTGTCGCCGGGCAGGTCGTCGCCGGGATGCCAGATCACGGTGGAGTCGCTGCCCTGCTTGGAGATCGCGAGGCGGCGCTGCCCATCATCGAGGATCACCGGGCGGTTCGACTGGTAGATGCGATCGAGCGAACCGCGAATACCGAGTTCACCCTGCTGATGATGCTCGGCGAAGTGTTCGAGCTTGTCCAGATAGCGTGCGCCGGCCAGCCCCTCGACACGACACCGGTGGGTGTCGGCGACGGCGAAGTACGTGTGCAGCGCGCCCGTCAGCTTGACCGGGGTGGTGCCGACGTGGCGCGTCATCAGCTCGACGCTCAGGCGCTGGCCGTTGGCATGAACCACGGCATTGGGAACGAGCTGGTCGTGCAGGCGCTGCTCCGGGGAGAGATGGATCTCGACGCCGCTACCGGAGACGCTGTCGTCGATGGCATCGACCCGCCACGCCGCCGTGCGGGCCGGGCCATGCATGGGACCCTTGCCATCGGGCGATTCGTCGGCGAACCACGGCCAGCACAGCGGAATCCCGCCGCGGATGGCGCCGGGCATCGGTTGCGGCGTCGGCGTGACCCACAGCCAGCCATCCTCCGCGCCGGGCGCCGGTGGGGCGCCTGCGGCTTCGGGGGCGAAAGGTAAGAAGTGGAGCACCTGGGCGCCTTGCAGCGAGATCGCCAGTTCGCCCCAGTCGGCATTGATCAGCAGTAGGTGCCGACCTTGCCAGTCGGCTTCCCGCTGGCCGTCGGTCGCGTCGACCAACTGCCGCAGCGTATCGGGAATCATGTCACCTCCTCGTTGTGCAGGGCTTCCGCCGCCCCCAGCAGTCCGGTCCAGGGCGCCGTCACTACCCAGGTGGGAATGCCGGCATTGTAGGCGCTCAGGCGTCCCTTGTCGGCAAAGGCGCGCCGGAAGTCGCTGCGCGGCAGCCATTCGATCAGGCGCGGCGTGATGCCGCCACAGAGGTAGACGCCGCCCAGGGCGCCGAGGGTGAGCGCGGCATCGCCGGCGCAGGCGCCGAGGATCCTGATGAAGCGCAGCAGCGCCTCGCGGGCGACGCGATCGCCGGCCCTCGCTGCGCCGGTCACTTCCGCCGGGGTGTTGTAGCTGGCGGTGACATTGAGCAGGGCGGCGTGGGCGAGGTAGAGATCGAGCAGGCCTTGGCCGCAGAGCAGGCGCTCGATCGAGACGCGCCCATAGCGGGCAGTGAAATAGTCGAGCAACTGTCGCTCGCGCTGGTCGGTCGGGGCGAAAGTGGCGTGGCCGCCTTCCGTGGTGAGCGGGATCCAGTGGCGTTGGCTGGGGATCAGCCCGGCCACGCGCCGCGTCTTGTCGGTACTGAATGCCTTGCTGTTCCGCTGATGGATGAGCAACGTCTGCGTCGACACAGACATCGCGTCAGCGTCGGCATCCCAAGTCATGAATTGCTCCATGAATCGCTTCATCTCGCGGGGCCCGAACGCGGCTTCGCCCAGCTTGGCTACCTCCTCGACGTACTGCTCTCCGGCGTCAGGGTTCATCATGCGAGTG
>NZ_CEXLVS010000236.1:0-6408 GCF_982684285.1 Salinicola sp.
CGTTCCCGGCCGAGGAGACAGCCATGTTCAATGCCATTGTGGTCAGCCAGCACGAAGACCGGTCATCCGAGGCGACGCTGTCTCGGCTGGCGCCCGATGCCCTCCCGCCGGGTGACGTTGTCGTCCGCGTGGCGTGGAGCACGCTCAACTACAAGGACGCCCTGGCGATCACCGGCAAGGGGCCGGTGATCCGCCGGTTCCCCATGGTGCCCGGCATCGATCTGGCCGGCACGGTGGAGCAGAGCGACGACCCGGCCTGGCAACCGGGCGACCGGGTGCTGATCAACGGCTGGGGAATCGGCGAATCGCACTGGGGCGGGCTGGCGCAGATGGCCCGGGTGCGCTCGGAATGGTTGACCGCCCTTCCACGCGGCCTCGACCTGCGGCAAACCATGGCGATCGGCACGGCGGGTTATACGGCGATGCTGAGCCTGATGGCGCTGGAGCGACACGGGCTCGAGCCGGGCCGCGGCGACGTTCTCGTCACCGGCGCCAACGGCGGCGTCGGCAGTGTCGCCATCATGCTGCTGGCAAGCCGGGGCTATCGTGTCGTCGCCTCGACCGGGCGCCCGGAAGAACGGCAACACCTGGAGTCTCTCGGCGCCTCGGAGATCCTGCCGCGGGAGCCGCTGTCGAAACCGGGGCGCCCGTTGGAAGAGACGCGCTGGGCGGCGGTCATCGACTCGGTCGGCAGCCACACCCTCGCCAACGCCTGCGCGCAGACCCAGTCCGATGGGCTGGTGGCGGCCTGCGGGCTGGCCCAGGGGATGGATTTCCCGGCCACCGTCGCGCCGTTCATCCTGAGAGGCGTGTCGCTGCTCGGCATCAACAGCGTGTTCAGGCCCCATGCGGAACGGACGGAGGCCTGGTCCCGCCTGGCCGCGGAACTCGACCTCGAGAGGCTGGAGCGGACGACGACCGATATCGGCCTGTCGCAGGCCATCGATGCGGCGAGCGGACTTCTGGCCGGCAGCGTCCGCGGTCGCCTCGTCGTGGATGTCAATCGATGAACGATCCGGCTCGCCCTGCCCGGGGGCGAGCCATTCAGGCCGGATGGCCCAGCAGCACGCGCAGCGCCTGGCGATTCTCGACCAGGTCGGCCAGCACATAGCCGTCGAGCACGGCGAGAAAGGCCTGCTGGGCCTTGGCTAGCACGCCCTTCAGGCGGCAGCCCGGTTCGATCGGACAGGTCGATTCCGGCCCGAAACACTCCAGCAGCTCCAGGTTTTCGGTTTGCCTCACCAGCGCGCCGATGCCGATCTCCTCGGCGGGCCGCTGAAGCCGCAGGCCGCCGCCCCGCCCGCGCAGGCTGGCCACGTACCCCAGTTGCACCAGTGTCTGGGCGACCTTGGCCAGATGATGCGTGGAGATGCCGTAGTGTGTCGCAGCGGCCTGTACCGTGGCCGGCATCTGGTCGTCCCTCACCGCCAGGTAGATCAGCAGTCTCAGGGCGTAATCGGTGTGCGTCGTCAGTTTCATCAGCGCTTGACAGCCATAATTTGGTAAATGATACTCCCATTTAAATAGGCATTTAAAATACCGATTAAAATCCTGCCAGAGGAGTCGAGATGCCAACCACCGCCCAGATCGATATCGTCAAGAGCACCATCCCGGTGCTGAGACAGCATGGCGAGACACTGACCCGCCACTTCTACGCCCGCCTGTTCGAGCACCACCCCGAGGTCCGGCACTACTTCAATCCCGCGCATCAGCGCTCTGGCGGTCAACAGCGGGCCCTGGCCGGCGCCATTCTCGCCTACGCCCAGCATATCGACGATCCGGCGGCGCTCGCCGATGCCATCGAGGTGATCGCCCAGAAGCACGCCTCGTTGACGATCCAGCCGGAACACTACCCGATCGTCGGCGAGCACTTGCTGGCGTCGATCCGGGAAGTGCTGGGCGACGCCGCCACCGACGAGGTGCTCGATGCCTGGGCCGCAGCCTACGGCGAACTGGCCAGGGTGTTCATCGAGCGCGAACGGACGATCTACGCCGAACAGCGCAAACATCAGGGTTGGGCGGGATTCAAGCCGTTCACGATCGTGCGGCGCGAGCGCGAGAGCGACAACATCGTCTCCCTCTATTTGGTGCCGGCGGACGGCAGCGAGCCGCCCGCGCACCTGCCAGGGCAGTATGTCTCGATTCGCGTGCAGGATGCCGATGGCCACACCGCCATGCGCAACTACAGTCTCTCCAACGCGCCGGGCGCCGCGGCTTATCGAATCAGCGTCAAACGTGAGGTCGGGGATGGCGAGGCTCCCGGGGGCGATGTCTCGAACCGCATTCACGACGACCTGGCCCAGGGCGACCGGATCGAGCTCTCACCGCCGTGCGGTGCGTTCACGCTCGAGCTGCCGGAATCGGCGGACAAGCCGCTGGTCTTCATCGCCGGCGGCATCGGTGCCACACCGCTGGTCTCCATGGCCCACGCGGCACTGCACGCCTCCCCGTCGCAGCCGGTTATCTTCATCCAGGCCGTACGCCACGGCGGGCTGCGACCGTTCACCCGCGAACTGGAGACGCTGGCCAGCCATCATCCGAACTTCAGCCTTCACGTGTGCTTGAGCGAGCCAGGCGAAGCGGACGGCGCCGGCGACTCCGGGATCAAGCGCGGCGAGCTGGAACCGGCAGACCTCGAACGCTGGATCGGCGGGTGGGGAGCGACCTACTATTTCTGCGGGCCGCTACCGATGATGAGCCGGGTCGATCGGATGCTGGAAACCCGTGGCGTGGCGGCCGGCGATCGCCGCTACGAATGTTTCGGCCCAGCACAGCCGCTGGCGGCCTGACCGGATGACGATGGAACGCCCGGGCCGCAACACCACTTGAATAGCGCCATGACCGGGGAAACAACGCCATGACTGGGGAGATAGCGACATGACTTGCGAATTCATCAACGACCTTGGGTTGAAAGCGCCGATCTTCCAGGCGCCCATGGCGGGCGTCGCGACACCGGCCATGGCGGCCGCGGTCTCCAACGCCGGCGGGCTGGGCGCCCTGGGAATTGGCGCGTCGACGCCGGAGGGCGCAGGCAAGGCCATTCGGGAAACCCGCGCCCTGACGACTCGGCCGTTCAACGTCAACGTCTTCTGTCACGCGCCGGCGCTGCGTGACAACGACCGCGAACGCCGCTGGATCGAGCGCGCCCGCCCGCTGTTCGAGTCGTTCGGCGCGCGCCCACCGGCGCAGTTGAGGGAGATCTATTCGTCCTTCCCGGCCAGCGACGCCATGCTCGAAGTCCTGCTCGAGACCCGTCCTGCCGTCGTCAGCTTCCATTTCGGCCTTCCCCGGCCCGAGCAGATCGAGGCGCTGCGCCAGGCGGGATGCCGGTTGATGGCGACCGCAACCTGCCTTGCCGAGGCCCGGCAGATCGCGGAGTGCGGGCTCGATGCGATCGTCGCCCAGGGGTGGGGCGCGGGAGGCCATCGCGGCGTGTTCGACCCCGATGCCACTGACGAAGGACAATCGACACAAGCACTGACCCGCCAGCTCGTCCAGGAGATATCTCTGCCGATCATCGCGGCGGGCGGCCTGATGGATGGTGCCGATATCCAGCACGCCCTGGACTGGGGGGCGGCAGCCGCGCAACTGGGAACGGCTTTCATCCGTTGCCCGGAGAGCGCGGCCGACGAAGCCTATCGGGCTCGCCTGGTGTCCGGCGAGGGCACCGTGATGACGCGTGCGGTTTCCGGTCGCCCTGCGCGCTGCCTGGTCAATCGGTTTACCGCTTGGGCCGAAGATGCCGACCGCGATGAGATCCCGGCCTATCCAAATACCTACGATCTCGGCAAGGCACTGAATGCCGCGGCCAAGGAAAGGGGCGAAACGGGCTTCGGGGCGCAATGGGCCGGTATCGGCAAAGCGCGGGGCGACAGCCTCCCGGCGGGAGAACTGATTCTAAAGCTGGAAGAAGAGCGACGAGCGGCGGCTTCGGCCGGCGGTCATCGGTTCGGGGGGAAGGCAGGCAAGACCGGTGGGTAATCCAGTTCAGGCAATCAGCACAGCGGATAAGAGACCCTGTCGTGACAGGCCTCAGATACGCTGCTGTTCCTTGCCAATCAGCTCCACGGCATCCTGCCGTGCGTCCCTGTGAGAACCGCTTCCTGCGGCTTCCTTCCGTTGATTCGGTACCTCCCTGGTACCGCCCCCACGGTAGACCCGTTACTCACCGAATGAGTTGATACAGATCATCTAACGCAAAATAAATTCGATGTACGGGGATCCGGCTGTCGCCAGCCGGCCGCATCCACACCAAGCCTCCCGAGGCTTCCTTGCCTAGCGTCCCTGGCGGCATGTTTGGGTATGTGGACCCCGCACCATCCCTGATGCAATGCTCAATGTGGTGCAGAAAGCCCGATTACGCCAACGTGAATCTCCACCGGCCAGCGCGCTCGGCGCTGACCGCCCCCGACACCAGGCCCGGTAATCATGCGCTCGACCGGGATCGCCCGCCCCAGCCCGCGGATAAGGACCGCAGGCGTCTCGAGGCGAAAGCGCGCTATTCGTCCAGGTCGCGGATCCATTGACGCACCCGATGACGCCTCGGACGCGAAGCGTATCGTCGAGTCACGAGACGCGTCGGCACGAGCGCCTCGCCCGATTCACCCATGGTCAGCTCGAAGGTTCTGGCGGCCCCCACGGGCGAGTCCTCACTGCCGTAGACGGCGATGACCTGCAGCTCTATCGACTGGAGCGTGCGCCCATCGACCGACTGGAAGTCATCGGAGGGGAGTCCGTGAAAACGAAGAATGCGGCCGATGATGTCTTGGAAAGTGCCGATATGATTGTAGCTGCCGGAGAGCATCGGCCCCTGCCGGGTGGTCTCGATCAAGCGACTGGCCTCGTCTCGCTCGCCCGGCGACGCCTCGAAGTCGATCATATCCTTGGAGAGCGTCCCCTGGTCGGTGTGAAGTATCGCGACAATGTGTTCGATGAAGATCGGCTCGGGGCTCATGTTGCTGATGACGCAACGGGCCTGCAGCGTGCGGCCGAAGCCACGATTGATGATGATCTTGGGTTGACGTTGGCGTCTGAAATTCAGGTAAAGCAGTTGCGCGTAGAACAGCCAGACGAAGAGCGTACACACGCTGGTCAAGGCCGTGATGGCCGGGCTGTTCTGGGAAATCCAATCCATCATATCGGTGCTCGCAACCTCTTCCCCCAAGGCATCGCCGTTCACCACGCGTGACACGGCCAGGTATCAACGAATTGCCGTCAGGGAGCAACCCGCAGCTATCACGTTGGACCATGGCACCGACGTTCGCAATGATCCCGGCAACGCCATGAGCGGAGCCTTCCGCCCAACGAAAGGGGGAACCGGTCGAACCGGCTCCCCCTATGCCCTACTTCCCTGTCGGCCGTTCACGGCTTCCTGCCGACGCATCCCTGCCTGACGCGTCCTGCGTTACCCTCCCTGTGCGAACAGGCTTCCTAGCCCGCTCACACTGTGACTCTTTCCACCATAAGACGAATTGATCCGGATCAAGAACGCCCCATCAGTTTGTATCGAAATGTTTCATGAGCACAGGCGAGCGATGGAATCAGCTGGCACTTCAGTGGTTTTATCGACACGCCGGCCCGTGATGCATCGGACCACTGCGTCAAATGGAGCGATCTGAAGCAAACTTGGCTTTTTTGAGCCAGCAGCACTACTGAAAAGCCCCAAAACCCTCAGTAAACTTAAGGGGTTCACAAGATAAAAAAACCCTTTACACTTCGCAATAATCACCAAATAAATAAAGATAAAAGCAATTTATTGATAGAAATCCATGAGCCCGGTGTTTTTGCAGTTGGAACACGGAATAGAACTCTGTCGCCAAAATTTACTGTTCTGGCTAGCGTCCCTGCGGCCGCTTCAACCCGGTATGGCAAACGGTCCCCGCTGACTCTTTTCCATAGCCGGGTTATTTTTTCATGCTCGGACATCTGCGTTCTGGACCGCCACTTCGGACGCCCCTTGGTAGCCAAGCAAACTCTGCACCAGTGATGAATTCCGCTTCAGGACTGCAAGGTAAGCAACCACGCCGGCAGCATACTTACCTTTGATCTTGGCGCCCAATTGTCAATCGAGAGAACAAAAAAACGGTTATAAAGCAAAAACGAAATTTTAAACTCAGTTTAGAAGAGCATCTTCTCAACCATGACATTATTTGTGAGTTCTAAAACTTCGAGGATCGAATCGTATACTCCGCCATCACCGACCAGTCGCGATCGCCGAGACCGGCGTCGACCGTTTCGGCCATTCTTTGATAGACCGCTGCCAGCATCGGTAGTGAACCTTCGGTTTGCTCGGCGGCTTCACTGGCTAGGCGCAGATCCTTGAGGCCCAACGTCGCCTTGAATCCCGGCTCGTAGTCGTCGTTCGCGATATTGGCCGAGTAGACCTGATAGGAGCGGCTACCGAACAAC
>NZ_CEXLVS010000237.1:0-6344 GCF_982684285.1 Salinicola sp.
AATCGTTCGATCACTTCGCCGCCAGAGCCACACCCACCTTTGACCGGTTCGGCTTGCCGGTGGTCTGGGTTATCCACACCCCTGTCTCTGCCAACTTATCCAGATCCACGCCGCTGTCGATACCCAGGCCGTTGAGCAGGTAGATCACGTCTTCCGTGGCGACGTTGCCGGTAGCGCCTTTGGCGTAGGGGCAGCCGCCGAGGCCGGCGACGGCGCTGTCGATCACGCCGATGCCTTCTTCGAGCACGGCGTAGAGATTGGCCAGCGCCTGGCCGTAGGTGTCGTGGAAGTGGGCGGCGAGCTTGTTCATCGGAATGTCGTGCGCCACGGCGTCGATCAGGCGCTTGGCGTGTAGCGGGGTGCCGACGCCGATGGTGTCGCCTAGCGAGATTTCATAGCAGCCCATCTCGTACAGCGCCCGGGAGACCTCGGCGACCCTGGCGGGGGCTATCTCGCCCTCATACGGGCAGCCGAGCACGCAGGAGACATAGCCGCGCACGCTCATACCGGCTTCCCGAGCGCGTTCGACCACCGGGGCGAAGCGCGCCAGCGACTCGGCGATGGAGCAGTTGATGTTCTTCTGGGAGAACGCTTCGCTCGCTGCCGCGAAAACGGCGACCTCTTCGACGCCGCACGCGAGCGCGGCTTCCAGCCCTTTCAGATTGGGCGTAAGCGCGGAGTAGACCACACCCGGCCGGCGGCGAATGCCGGTCATGACGTCGCGGTGATCCGCCATCTGCGGCACCCATTTGGGCGAGACGAAACTCGCCGCTTCGATCCGCTTGAGTCCCGCCGCGCCGAGCCGGTCGATCAGTTTCAGCTTGGCGGCGGTGGCGATGGGCTCGGCTTCGTTCTGCAGCCCGTCTCGCGGGCCGACCTCCACCACGCTGACCTGTTTTGGCATTCCCATCTCACGAGCCCTCGTTCGTTTCTGCGCTGGTGAACGCGAGCAGCTCATCCCCCTGCGCCACGGCGTCGCCCACCTTGAAGTGAAACGCTTCCACCGCGCCGGCGGCGGGGGCGCTCAGGGTGTGTTCCATCTTCATCGCCTCCACCACCACCAGCGGCGTGCCTTTCTCCACCGTCTGGCCGGGTTCGACCAGCAGCGCCACCACGGTGCCGTGCATGGAGGCGGTCAGCCTGGCTTCGACCTCATGCGGCAGATGATCGACCCGGTCCGAGCGCCGCCAGATCAGGTGGGACTCGAAGCCGGCGGCGGTGAGGATGATCGTTTCGCCATCCAGAGCGGGATCGGTGCGCGCCAGCAGGCGACGGCGATGGCCATCCAGGGTGATCGCCACGGCGTCACCGTCGAGTCGCTGCAGACGGCCTTCGAGATGCTGCCCGCCGTCTCGGTCCACGCTCAGTTGCCAGGTCGATTGCGAGGCAGAGCGTGTCGCGGTCACGGGGATCGGCGGCGCGCCCTCGGCCTCGGCAAATGCCAGTCGAACATGCTGCGGGGCGTTGAGCCGCCAGCCGTCACGGCGCTCCCACGGTGAACGTTCATCGCTGGCTCGATCCAACTGGTCGAGCGCCACCAGCGCTGCGCAGGCGATGTCCGCGTTGGAGAGCGGTTCACTCGCGAACAGCTCGTCGTGGTGGTGTTCGATAAAGCGGGTGTCGAGCCGGGCGGCGATGAGTTCCGGATGCGTCACCAGCCGCTGCAGAAAACGGCGATTGGTGGTCACGCCGGAGACATCCAGCGCCGCCAGCGCGCGATCCATCTCTGCCAGGGCCTGGCCGCGATCCTCGCCGTGGACGATTAGCTTGGCCAGCATCGGGTCGTAGTGCATCGAGACGTCATCGCCGGCCTCGACGCCGCTATCCAGACGCACGCGATCCGGCGCCAGGTCGCTGGCTTTCAGATCGAGACCGAACCGTTCCAGCGTGCCGGTAGCGGGGAGGAAGTCGTTATCCGGGTCCTCGGCATAGAGCCGTGCTTCGATGGCGTGGCCGGTCAGCGTCAGCGCGTCCTGGGCCTTGGGCAGCGGCAGCCCGGCGGCCACGCGCAGCTGCCACTCGACCAGATCCTCGCCGGTGATCATCTCGGTCACCGGGTGCTCGACCTGTAGCCGGGTATTCATCTCCATGAAGAAGAACGGCGAGCCGCTCTCCTGCGCGGTTTCGGCGGCGGCATCCAGCAGGAACTCCACCGTACCGGCGCCGACATAACCGATCTCCTGGGCGGCGCGCACGGCAGCTTCGCCCATTTGCTGGCGCAGTGCTGGGGGCAGGTTGGGCGCCGGGGCTTCTTCCAGCACTTTCTGGTGGCGGCGCTGCACGCTGCAGTCGCGCTCGAACAGGTAGACGCCGTTGCCTTGGCCATCGCAGAACACCTGCACTTCGACGTGGCGCGGCTGGGTCAGGTACTTCTCGATCAGCATGCGCTCGTCGCCGAAGGCGGCGCGGGACTCCCGGCGGCAGCCGTCGAGGGCGGCCTGGAACTCGCGGTCGGATTCGACCACCCGCATGCCCTTGCCGCCGCCGCCGGCGCTGGCTTTCAGCAGCACCGGATAACCGATCTTGCCGGCTTCCTCCCGGAGCAGTTCGTCCTCCTGCGCCTCGCCGTGGTAGCCCGGCACCAGCGGCACGCCGGCGTTGGCCATGCGCGCCTTGGCCGACGCCTTGTCGCCCATGGCGGCGATGGCGCTGGCCGGCGGCCCGACGAAGACGATCCCGGCAGCCTCGCAGGCGGCGACGAAGTCGGCGTTCTCGGAGAGAAACCCGTAGCCCGGATGGATGGCGTCGGCGCCGCTGCGCTGGGCGGCGGCAATGACCTTGTCGATATCGAGATAGCTCTCCCGTGCGGGCGCCGGGCCGAGGCGCACGGCCTCGTCGGCCTCGCGCACGTGTAGCGCGTTGGCGTCGGCATCGGAGTAGACGGCAATGGTGCGAAGCCCCAGGCGGCGGGCGGTGCGCATCACGCGGCAGGCGATCTCGCCGCGATTGGCGATCAGCACCGAACGTAGCGGGCGAGGCGCATTTGTCAGGCTCATGGGCGCGGTTCCTTGTTGTCCGAATGGCCGTCTTTATGCCTGTGGGTATCTCCGGTGGGCTGCCAGGCGGGTGGTCGCTTGTCGAAGAAGGCGGCGAGCCCCTCCTGACCTTCGCGGCTGACCCGCAGTTCGCTGATCGTGCGACAGCAGCGCTCACGGGTGGCATCGGAACCGGGGTCCTGGTCGACCCGGGCCAGCAGCGCCTTGGTGGCGCGCTGGGCCTGGGGCGAGGCGGCGAGCAGGCGATCGATCGTCTGGTCGATGTGTATATCCAGCTCCTGCCCATCCACCACCTCATGCACCAGGCCCAAGGACTGCGCGGTGGCGGCGTCGATCACCTCGGCGGTGAGCGCGTAACGGCGCATCTGGCGCGGGCCGATGGCGCGCTGGACATAAGGGCTGATCACCGCCGGCGAGAGGCCGATACGCACTTCCGACAGGCAGAACGTCGCCTTGTCTGAAGCGATCACCACGTCGCAGCAGGCGGCAAGCCCCACCGCGCCGCCGTAGGCTGCGCCCTGCACCCGGCACAACGTCGGGCAGGGCAGCTCATCCAGCTGCTGCATCAGCCGCGCCAGCTCGCGGGAATCCTTGAGGTTGTCGTCGAAGCTGTAGTCCACCATGCGCTTCATCCAGTGCAGATCCGCCCCGGCGGAGAAGTGCTTGCCGCCGGATGCCAGCACCACCAGCCGCACCTCGTCGCGCTCGGCCAGCGCGTGCAGGCGTTCGAGATGGGCGTTGAGCTCGCCGATCAACGCATCGTCGAAGGCGTTGTGAACCTCGGGCCGATCCAGCGTCAGGCGCGCGACACCGCGGGAGTCGATCTCGAGTCTTGAGTAGGAAGTGATATCTGACATCTGGGGCCTCGTTAATAAAGCTTGAAGCTGGAAGAGCGGCGCTTCGCGCCTGGAAGCTGGAAGAACTCTCGATACCGTGTAGCCGAAGCGTTGGGAAGAGACTTCCAGCTTATAGCTTCAAGCTTCCAGCTCCCTTGCGTAGCAAGGGGCCTACATCCTAAACACGCCGAATCTTGTCTCTTCGACTTCTGCATTCATCGCGGCGGAGAGCGCCAGGCCGATCACGTCGCGGGTCTGCAGCGGGTCGATCACACCGTCGTCCCACAGCCGGGCGCTGGCGTAATAGGGGTGGCCCTGGCGTTCGTACTGTTCGCGAATCGGCGCCTTGAACGCCGCTTCCTCTTCTTCCGGCCAGGCGCTGCCGTCGCGTTCGAGCTGCTCCCGCTTCACCTGGGCCAGCACGTTGGCGGCCTGCTCGCCGCCCATCACCGAGATGCGCGCGTTGGGCCACATGAACAACAGGTTCGGATCATAGGCGCGGCCGCACATGCCGTAGTTGCCGGCGCCGAAGCTGCCGCCGATCAGCACGGTGAACTTGGGCACCTTGGCGCAGGCCACGGCGGTGACCAGCTTGGCGCCGTGCTTGGCGATGCCCTCCTGCTCGTACTTGGAGCCGACCATGAAGCCGGTGATGTTCTGTAGAAAGATCAGCGGGATCTGGCGCTGGGCGCAGAGTTCGATGAAGTGCGCGCCCTTCTGCGCCGACTCCGAGAACAGCACCCCGTTGTTGGCGACGATACCCACCGGATGGCCGCACCAGTGGGCGAAGCCGGTGACCAGGGTGTCGCCGTAGTAGCGCTTGAACTCGTCGAAGTCGGAGTCGTCCACCAGCCGTGCGATCACCTCGCGGACGTCGTACGGCTTGCGCAGGTCGGTGCCGACGATGCCGTAGAGCTCCGACGGGTCGAGCCGCGGCGGCGCGGATTTTTTCATCGCCAGCTGACCGCGCTTTTGCCAGTTGAGGCGGGAAACCGCGCGACGGGCGAGCTGCAGCGCGTGGGCGTCGTTCTCGGCGTAGTGGTCGACCACGCCGCTGATCTTGGCATGGACGTCGGCGCCGCCGAGATCCTCGGCGCTGATGGTCTCGCCGGTGGCGGCCTTCACCAGCGGCGGCCCGCCGAGAAAGATGGTGCCCTGGCCGCGTACGATGATCGATTCGTCGGCCATCGCCGGCACGTAGGCGCCACCGGCGGTGCAGGAGCCCATCACCACCGCGATCTGCGGTATGCCGGCGGCGGAGAGCGTGGCCTGGTTGTAGAAGATGCGGCCGAAGTCGTCATGGTCGGGGAAGACCTCGTCCTGCTCGGGCAGGTAGGCGCCGCCGGAGTCCACCAGGTAAAGGCAGGGCAGGCGATGCTTGCGGGCGATCTCCTGGGCACGCAGGTGCTTCTTCACCGTCAGCGGGAAGTAGGTGCCGCCCTTGACCGTGGCGTCGTTGGCGACGATCACGCACTCCACGCCGCTGACCCGGCCGATGCCGGCGACCACCCCGGCGGCGGGCACCGGGGAGTCGTAGACCTCGTGCGCCGCCAGGGCGCCGATCTCCAGAAACGCCGAGCCCTCGTCGAGCAGATGGTCGATCCGGTCGCGGACGAACAGCTTGCCGCGGGACTCGTGCCGCGCGCGGGCCTTGTCGCCGCCGCCTTGGGCGATGCTGGCGGTCAGGCCGCGCAGCTTGTCGACTTCGCTCCGCAGCGCCGCCTCGTTGGCCTGGAAGGTTTCCGTGCGGGGATTGATCTGGGTCTGAAGAATAGCCATTCATCTCTCCGAGATGAGCTATAAGCTATAAGCCGGAAGCTGTAAGAAAAACCGCAATGCGGTTACTTACAGCTTAAAGCTTATGGCTTACGGCTGAATTTACGCCGATTCGCTGAACAGTTCGCGCCCGATCAACATCCGCCGAATCTCGCTCGTTCCCGCGCCGATCTCGTAGAGCTTGGCGTCGCGCAGCAGGCGCCCGGTGGGGTATTCGTTGATATAGCCGTTGCCGCCGAGCAGCTGGATGGCGTCCAGCGCCATCTGGGTCGCCTTCTCGGCGCAGTAGAGAATCACCCCGGCGGCGTCCTTGCGGGTGGCGCGGCCACGGTCGCAGGCGCCGGCCACCGCGTAGAGATAGGCGCGGCAGGCGTTGAGCGTGGTGTGCATGTCGGCGAGCTTGCCCTGCACCAGCTGGAATTCGCCGATGGGCTGGCCGAACTGCTTGCGCTCGTGAACGTAGGGCACCACCACGTCCAGGCAAGCCTGCATGATCCCGACAGGACCGGCGGCGAGTACGGTGCGCTCGTAGTCGAGCCCGCTCATCAGCACTTTCACGCCGCGGTTCTCCTCGCCCAGCACGTTCTCCGCCGGTACCTGGCAATCCTCGAATACCAGCTCGCAGGTGTTGGAGCCGCGCATGCCCAGCTTGTCGAGCTTCTGGGCGGTGGAGAAACCGGCAAATCCCTTCTCGATCAGAAAGGCGCTGATGCCCTTGGCGCCGGCGTCCGGGTCG
>NZ_CEXLVS010000238.1:0-6328 GCF_982684285.1 Salinicola sp.
CGATGATGACGTCGACGCGGAGCTTTCGTCTTCCTCTATCCTGGAAATTTTCATGTTCGTCGCCTCTCACTGCCATCTCGATCGCCTCGATCTGACGCCCTACGACGGCGATCTCGACGCGGCCCTGGAGGCCGCCAGGAGTCGTGGCGGCCGGCGTTTTCTGGCAATCTCGACGTCGCTGGAAGGCGCGCCGCAACTGGCCGGGATTGCGCGGCGCCATGACGATGTCGACATCAGCATCGGCCTGCATCCGCTCCACGAGGTGGTCCAGGAGCCCGACAGCGAGGCGATCCAGGCATGTGCCGACCGCTACGGTGCGGTGGCCATCGGCGAGACGGGCCTCGATTTTCACTACGACAGCGTACCGCGGGAGATCCAGCGCCAGCGCTTCGCCGCCCATCTCCACGCTGCCCGCGAACTCGAGCTGCCGGTCGTGATCCATACCCGCGACGCGCGTGACGAGACGCTGGCACTGATCCGCGAGCATATCGATCCGCAGGTGGGTGGGGTGCTCCACTGCTTTACCGAAGACCTGGAGATGGCCCGGGAGGCATTGAGGCTGGGCTTCTACATTTCGCTGTCGGGCATCGTCACGTTCGCCAGCGCCGAGGCGCTGCGCGGCGTGGCCCGCCAGGTACCGCTGGATCGCCTGCTGATCGAGACGGACAGTCCGTTCCTGGCGCCGGTTCCCCATCGCGGCCGGCCCAACGAGCCACAATGGGTCGTCGAGGTTGCCGAGTGCATCGCCCGCGAGCGAGGTATCACCGTCGACGAAGTGGCGATGCAGACCCGGGCCAACTTCTATCGACTGTTTCCCGGCTGCGCACCGGACGGGCAGGCCGACAACCCGTTCGTGTGAGAGCGTTCACCGGCGACAATGCACGTAGCGGCGCTGGTGCGTCGTCCAAGGGGGGCACGATGAAACTCGACACGCTGTTCCAGCAGCTCGATCCGCAGTCGATTCCACCGCTGGCGCAGTGGGATCCGCCATTTTGCGGCGACATGGACCTGGTCATCTCGGCCAATGGCGAGTGGATCCACGAGGGGACGCCGATACGTCGCCCCGCGCTGGTCGATCTGTTGAGCCGGGTGCTGCGCCGGGAGGCCGATGGCGGCTACTACCTGGTCACTCCCGCCGAGAAGCTGCGCATCGGGGTCGAGGATCTGCCGCTGCTGGTGACCGACGCCGATCGGGTCGATGCCGGTTGGATCGCTGTCACCGCCGACGGCGACCGGGTGCCGCTGGACGCCACCCACCGTCTGACACTGGTGAGCGGTCCGGCGGGAGACCTCCTGCCGGCACTGCCCATTCGCCATGGCCTGCTGGCGCGCCTGCACCGCAACCTGTTCTATCGCTGGGTCGAGCTGGCCGAGCGGCGCGGCGGCGAGATCGGGCTGTGGAGCGGGGGTGTCTGGCAGGTGCTGGGCCGGATCGACGACGAGGCGTCATGAACGATCTGGTCCACTCGATGCTGCCGGACAGGGCGAGCGCCGACGGATTGACCGCCGAACAGCGTGCCGTGGTCGGCCATCGTCAGGGTCACGCGCGGGTCGCGGCGGTAGCCGGTGCCGGCAAGACCACGACCCTGGTCAAGCGGGTATTGCATCTGCTCGCCAACGGCGAGAATCCGCGGCGCATCCTGGTGCTGATGTTCAATCGCGCGGCGAGGGACGACTTCCGCGCCAAGCTGACCCGGGAGGCGCCGCCGAACGTCGCGCTGCCGGAGGTGAGAACCTTTCATTCGATCGGCCATCGCCTGACCCAGAGCCTGACACGCTGGGGATACCTGCCGCCGCGCCAGTTGCTGCAGGCGGACTGGCAGCGGGAACGGCTGCTGCGGCAGGCGGTGATGCAGAGCCTGGAGTCGGCCGACGGCGAAACCCGCGAGGCGGCCCTGGATGCGGACCGGCTCGAGGCGTTCGGCCTGTTCTGCGACCTGGTCAAGGCGGAGGTCGCCACGCCGGCCGGGCTGTTCGAAAAGCTGGGCTATACCGCTAGCGAGCGGCACTTCGTCGACGCCTTCGAGGTGGTGGAATCGTTGCTCGAATCCGCCGGACAGATGACCTATGCGGATCTCCTCCATCGTCCTCTGCGGTGTCTCGAGAGCCACGCTGACGCGCGCCGCCGGGTCGAGGGTTTTCTGGGTCATGTGATCGTCGACGAATACCAGGACATCAACGAAGCCCAGCTACGGCTGCTCAAGGTCCTCGCCGGCCGGCAGGCCCAGGTCATGGCGGTGGGCGATGCCAATCAGTGCATCTACGAGTGGCGCGGTGCGCGGCCCGACGCGATGCTGGCACGCTTCGACGGGCTGTTCGGCAGCGCCAGCGAGTACCCGCTCTCCTATACCTTCCGCCATGGCCACGCCCTGGCACTGGCTGCCAACCACGCGATTCGGCACAATCGCCAGCGCTGGGACCAGCTCTGTCTGGCAGCGCCCGGCAACCCCCTGACCGAACTCCAAACCGGCGTCGGTGCCAGCGCGCTGCTGGAGACACTGCAGCGCTGGCACGCGGATGGCCGACACAGCGACGAGGCCTGCGTGCTGGTGCGCAGCTGGTCGTTGTCGGTCTCGGTACAGCTGCAGTTGCTGCGGGCCGGCGTGCCGTTTCGGCTGGCGCAGGAGGAGCGCTTCGTGTTCCGGCTGCCGCTGGTCCAGGCCCTGGCGGGCTACCTTCAACTGGCCCGCGAACCGCAGAGGCTGCACGATCCCGTCCATCTGGCGCTGCTGTTCTCGCAGCCGACGACCTTCGTGGCCCAGGAGCGCGTGCGCCGGCTGGTCGATGAGCTTGCCCGCACCCAGCATTGGCCGGCTCGCGACGCTTCGGTTCTGGCGGGCCTCAAACCCGGCCAGCGTCGGCACCTCAAACGGCGGTGGCAGCTGCTGTGCGAGCTCCCCAAACTGGCATCGTGGCCGCCGGCCAAGCTGCTCGAGCACGTGGTCGATGCCATCGACGCCGAGAAAATTCTGCGTCGCTCGGCGGCGCGACGCGAGAAGGGCGATGATGACGTACGCCTGCTCGATGTCCTGATCGAGCAGGCGGGGGAGTTGGCCAGCGATCCCGAGGCGTTCATCGAGCTGCTGCGCAATCCGGTCGAGAATCGCCCCGACGGCGTGTTGATCAGCACGGTGCACGGCGCCAAGGGGCTGGAGTGGCCGCTGGTTGCGGTGTGGGGGCTCAACGAGGAGGATTTTCCCCATTTCAGTCGCGACAATCCGCTCTCGCCGGAGCGGCTGGAGGAGGAGCGGCGGCTCTACTACGTGGCCATCACCCGAGCCAGGGAGCGGCTGCTGCTGGTTCAGGATGGCGGCGATCACCGGCCGAGCCGGTTCCTCGACGAGACCGCGGTAGAGGACTGCAGTCGAATCGACCGGGCGATCCGCGGCGGCAGCGAGACCGGCGTCGCGGTTCGCGAGCCGGAGATGATCGGCACCTATCTGGAGCGCATCGGCCAGGCGTGTGCGGATCTGGAGCATCTCGGGCGATCCCTCACGCTGCACGCCCGGCAGCCGGAGGCGCCATCCCCGGCGGCTGCTGCCGAGCCGGCCGGTGTGGCGCCGTGGCGGGTCGGAGACCGGGTGCGGCACGCCAGCTTCGGTGATGGCGAGGTGCTGGTGGTCGAGGGCAATGCCGCCAACCCGGTGATCGATGTCCGCTTTGTCTCGGCCGGTCGCCGCCGCCTGATTGCTTCGCGAGCGCCGCTGACGAAGCTCTCGTGATGGGCCAGACTGTCCCTTTCGATCGACGACGCTTGTGGAGGGAGTGATGAACGCATCCGTGCTGGTGACGGTGGAGGAGTTGCAGCGCAGTCTCGTCGGCGATCGCCCGCCGCTGGTGTTCGATTGTCGCGTGTTCCGGAATGAGGAGCAGGCCTCCTCCCGCCGCTATCTTCCCGAGAGCCTCTCTCTGGATCTCGAACGGGACCTTTCTGCGCCGCCGGGCGAGGGTGGCCGCCATCCACTGCCGTCACACGATGATTTCACCGCCACGCTCCAAGCCAAGGGTGTCACTCGCGAACGACCGATCGTGGTTTACGACGATAACGGGGGGCAGCTGGCGGCGGCGCGGGCCTGGTGGATGATTGCCCACTGGGCGGGCCATCCCGACGTTCGCGTTCTGGACGGGGGCATGACCGCATGGGCGCTGGCGGCAGGGGAGCTCGTGGAGATGACGGCCGAGCCTCGGGAACGGAGCCAGTGGCTTCCCGCGTTCGACGATGAAGCGCTGGTGTCGGCGAGCGCGCTTCTGGCGCGGGGCGGGCAACTGGTGGACGCCCGAGCCTTGCCCCGTTTTCGCGGTGTCGAAGAACCTCTCGATCCCGTCGCGGGTCATATCCCGGGGGCGAAATGTCGACCCTGTAGCGAGAATCTCGATGCGACCGGCCATTTCAAGTCACCACGGCGGCTGGCGGAGGAGTTGCCTCGGGCCGACAGCGTGACGGTCTATTGCGGCTCCGGCGTGACTGCCTGCCACAACATCCTCGCCTATGCCGTTGCCGGCCTGCCATTGCCGCGACTCTACGCGGGCTCCTGGAGCGAGTGGATTCGCGACCCCGCCAGGCCGGTCGCGACCGGCGACTAGGCCCGGCTCCGCCCGGGCGCCGGGAGAGCGCTGCGGCCGTAAGCTCGAAGCGGGAACCAAAAACCGCCCCAGGCACTTGCTTGGGGCGGTCTGCTTTATGCTGCCTTCGAGCTTCGAGCTTCGAGCTTCGAGCTTCGGGTTTACATATTGGGGTAGTTGGGGCCGCCACCGCCTTCCGGTGCCACCCAGGTGATGTTCTGGGACGGATCCTTGATATCGCAGGTCTTGCAGTGGATGCAGTTCTGGAAATTGATCCGGAACTGCGGCTCACCCGCTTCCTCGACCACCTCGTAGACGCCAACCGGGCAGTAGCGCTGGGCTGGCTCGGCATATTCCGGCAGGTTCTTCTCGATCGGAATGTCGGGATCGGTCAGCTTCAGATGACAGGGCTGGTTCTCGTCGTGATTGGTATTCGACAGGAACACCGATGACGGCTTGTCGAACGACAGCTTGCCGTCGGGCTTGGGATAGTCGATCGGCGACGACTCCGGCGCGGTCTGCAGGCGATGGTCCGGGGTGGTGTCGTGCTGCGTCGGCAGCTTGCCGCCCAGCAGCTGATCGACGAAATTGAAAGCGCCGCCGCCCACGGTACCGAACCTGTGAATGGCCGGGCCAAAGCTGCGGCTGGCATCGAGCTCCCGCCACGCCCAGCTCGACTCCCAGGCCGAGGTGAACTCAGTGAGCTCCTTGCCGCCCTCATCGCCGGCGGCGATGGCGGCGAAGACGGTCTCGGCCGCGATCAGCCCCGACTTCATCGCGGTATGAATACCCTTGATCTTGGCGAAGTTGAGCGTGCCGGCATCGCAGCCCAGCAGCAGGGCGCCGGGCATGGTCATGCTGGGCAGGCAGTTGGCGCCGCCCTTGGTGATCGCGCGGGCGCCGTAGGCCACGCGCTTTCCGCCTTCGAGATGACGCTTCAGCAGCGGATGGTGCTTCATGCGCTGGAATTCGTCGAAGGGCGAGAGATAGGGGTTGCGGTAGGCCAGGTCGACGATCAGTCGCACCATGGCCAGCGGCGCAGCACCAGGCCGGGCTGGTGCTGCTCGGCGGGCACGTCCCACAGCTCCTTGAAGCCGATGGCGTAGTGCTGGGGGTCGCGGTCCGCATCGAGCTCGAAGCGCGCGATCAACTGCTTGCCGATATGGCCGCGGGCCCCTTCGCAGAACAGCGTGTACTTGGCGCGAAGTTCCATGCCGGGCATGTAATTGGCGGTTTCGCTGCCGTCGGCGGCAACTCCCATGTCGCCGGTGATGATGCCGCGTACGATGCCATCCTCGTCGACGATGGGCTCCTGCGCGGCGAAGCCGGGGAAGATCTCGACGCCCAGCCCCTCGGCCTGCTCGGCCAGCCAGCGACAGAGGTTGCCGGCACTGATGACGTAGTTTTGTGTGCCCTGGTTTCTTGTGACATCGTTCTGCGTGGCCTGGCTGTCGCTGCCTTGGCCCGTGTTGTGCATCGATTTCGGCACCAGGGCGTTGGGCAGTTTCTGCGCCTTGTCGGCGTCTTTCAGCAGGTAGAGTTCATCGCGCAGCACGGGCGTGTTCAGCGGCGCGCCGCGCTCGGCCCAGTCGGGAAACAGCTCCGCCAGGGCTCGCGGTTCGAACACCGCGCCGGAGAGAATGTGCGCGCCGACCTCCGACCCCTTTTCGACCACGCAGACCGATAACTCCCGTCCGGCGTCGCTCGCTTGCTGCATCAGACGACACGCCGCCGACAGTCCGCTGGGGCCTGCACCGACGATCAC
>NZ_CEXLVS010000239.1:0-6272 GCF_982684285.1 Salinicola sp.
TGAGCACGAGCACCATGCAGGCCAAGTCGGAAACGGGCGCCAGGAAGGCGACGTCCTGCGGCTTGATCTTGGCCTCGAGCAGCAACTGGTCTTCCAGCGGGATCACTTCCATGATGGTCTCGCCCGGGGGCACCACGCCACCCCGGGTGGTGTAGTTGATCGCGTTGACCCGGCCATGCACCGGCGAGTGCAGTTCGGTGCGCTGGTACTGGTCCTGGCGCTGCACCAGAACCTGCTCCAGCGACGACAGCTCCCCCTTCTTGTCCGTCAGTTCGGTGTAGGCATCCTGCACGTAGCTGTTCTGGATCTCGGCGCGCTTGCCACGCAGCGAGGCGATGTCCTGCTGTAGCTGCAGCGACTCCATCTGGCTGACGGCCTTGCGCTCGACCAGCGGCTGGATCAGGTTCAGCCGCCGGCTGGCCATCTGGATCTCGTGATCCAGGGAGCCGGTGGCCTCGCGCAGCTTCTCCCGGCGGGCGTGGAACAGTTCGCGCTCGGACCGGGCCAGCGAGCTCTGGGCATCGACATCCGCCGGGAAGTCGATGCTATCCGCCTCGAGCACTTCGGCCTGCAGCCTGGCAATGGCGGCTTTCAGCGCCTGGACCTGATTTTCCGTCTCCTGGTAGGCGCTGCGGAAGCGGGTGCCGCTGAGCTTGACCAGCAACTGGCCCTTGTCGACGATGTCGCCTTCGCGCACCTCGAGCTCATCGATGATGCCGCCTTCCAGACTCTGGATCGACTGGATGCGACTGACCGGGATCACGCGGCCCTCGCCGTGGGTCACCACGGCGATGTGCGCCCAGGCGGACCAGCCGATGAAACTGAGCAGGCAGACCAGGACGGCCCATACCACGGGGCGGGCGAGTGGATGACGCAGGTTGGCCCGTGGGTCGCCAAGCTGCCGCTGCAACTGCTGGTCGCTGAGTGTCGTGGCCATCTAGCGTCCCTCCCGCGGGGTCGGGCTGCCGGAAGCGACCCGATTGCCCTGCACGACCTGATCGAGGTTGCCCTGCATCGCCAGCTTGCCGTCGCGCAGTACGATGGCGCGATCGGTCAGCTCCAGCAGCGGCTTCTTGTGGGTCGACACGATCAGCGTGCGGCCCTCCATCCACCGTTTGAGGAATGCCACGGCGCGCTTCTCGTTGTTCTGGTCGAAGGCGGCCGTGGGCTCGTCCAGCAGCACGATGCGGGGGTCCTGCAGCACCAGCCGGGCGAGGCCGATGGCCTGACGCTGCCCGCCGGAGACGCTGCCGTTGGAGGCGATCGGCAGCTCCAGCCCCTGGGGGTGACTGCGCACGAAGCGGCCCAGGCCGACGCCGTCCAGCGCCTGGAAGATCTCCTCGTCCTCGTAGGCCGCGCCATCCAGGGTCAGGTTGTCCCGCAAGGTGCCGTAGAAGAGCGCGATGTCCTGGGGGAGATAGCCGATCGCCCGACGCCGGTCGGCGGATTCGATCTGGGTGATATTGATGTCGTCGAGCATCACCCGGCCGGCGGTCGGCTCGACGAAGCCCGAAAGCAGCCGCAGCAGGGTCGATTTCCCGGCGCCATTGCCGCCCAGCAGCGCGATCCGCGAGCCCGCCTCGATCGTCAGTTCGTCGATCTTCAGCGCGGCCGGCCCCTCTTCGTGATGGCGGACCACGACCTCTTCCAGGCGATAGTCGCCGTGGAGCCGGGGCTTGCGGACTTTCTGGCCAGCCCCGCTTTCGTTGGGAGCCTGCATCAGTTCGTCCAACCCTTCGACCGCCGCCTTGACGTGCTGCCAACGGGCGAGCAGGGCGCTGGTCTGGCCCATCGGAGAGATGGCCCGCGAGCCGAGGATGGAGCAGGCGATCAGCGCACCGATGGTCATGTCGCCGGCACTGATACGATAGACGCCGACGATGACGATGCCGACATACCCCAGCTGCTGCAGCAACGAGGCCGAATGGGTCAGCATGCTGGTGACCGCCCTCAGCCGGATCGAGGCGTTGGAGAGCTGCGCCGACAGCGACTCCCACAGCGCCAGGTTTCTGCCCTCGGCCCGCGTCGCCTTGACGGTCTCGAGCTGATCCAGCGACTCCAGCAGCACGCCGTTCTTGACCGCACCCTCGCGCAGGTTCTCGCGCGCCAGTCTGGCCAGATGGCGCTGCAGCAGCAGCCCGGGGAGGATCATGCCGGCGATGGCGGCCACCGGCACCCACGCCACCGGGCCGCCGATCCAGGCGATGATCAACACGAACAGCGCCACGAAGGGGAGGTCGCTGATGGCGCCGGCGGTGGCGGAGGTGAAGAATTCGCGGACCGATTCGAACTCGCGCACCTGGCTGGTGAAGGCGCCGGTGGAGGCGGGCTTGGCGTTGAGACGCAGGCGGACCGCCTGTTCGAAGAGTTTCGACGAGAGTTCGAGATCCAGACGCTTGCCGATCACCTCGAGCAGATGCGCCCTGAGCCCCTTGAGCAGGAACTCCAGCAGCACGGCCAGCGCCACGCCGCTGGCCAGCACCCACAGCGTATCGAAGGCGGCGTTGGGAACGACCCGGTCGTAGACCTGCATCGCGAACAGCGCGGTGGAGATCGCCAGGACGTTGGCGGCCAGGGCGGCGACGCCGACTTCGGCGTAGGCGGGCCAGCAGGCTCTAAGCGGCTCCTTCAGCCAGTGCTTGGGGGCCGCCTGGGCGAAGTTGCCGGCGCGGTCGTCGCTGCGGGCGGCCGGCCGGGCGAAGATCGCCGTGCCGCTGTAGAGGGCGTCCAGCGCTTCCGGCGTCAGCGTCTCCTCGCCGCCGTCGGCTTCGGGGAGGGCGATGCGGGCTTCCCCGGCATCCAGCGACTCCAGCAGCGCCGTATCGCCGTTGTCGAGAATCAGCAGCGCCGGCAGCAATCGCGGCGAGATATCCTTCAGCGAACGTCGGCTCACGCGGGCGCTGACCCCGGCCCGGCGCAGGGCGCGGGAGACTTCTCTCAGCGGTAGCCGTCCCTGCTCCAACGGCAGCCCGTCGCCGAGCTCCGACAGGGAGGTGGGGCGGTCGAGGCGACGGCACAACAGCACCATGCCTTCCCGCAGCGGGTCGTTGCTCTCGTCGACCGGGTCCGTGAAACGTTCGGAGGCGGAAAGGCTCATGGGGCGTCACCTCCCAGGCGGCCTGTGATCAACGGGTTGATCAGCCCCAGCTGCGAAGCGGCGCGATACTGGATGCGCTTCTGCTGGCTCTCCAGGTCGATCAACTGGCGGCGGGCCGAGAACGCTTCCTGCCGGATCGTCAACAGGTCGTTGACGTCGCGCAGCCCCACGGAGAACTGGTCGTCGTAGAGATCGCCCACGGACTGGGCCTCCTCGACCTGGTCGGACAGCGCCTGCTGGCGCTGGCGGTAGACCTCGGCGTTCTCGATCAGGGTCAGCACGCTGCGGCGGATTTCGCGGCGCTGGTCGTCGACGCGATAGCGGGCCGCCTCGAGCCTTTGCCGGGCGGCGTCCGGTCGCTGGAAGTTGGCCAGCCCCTGCAGCGTATCCATGCGCAGGCGGAGCCCGATCACCGAGTCGTTCTGCAGCTCGCCGCCGATCTGGCGTCGCTCCAGCGAGCCTTCGATGTTGAGCTGCGGCTTCAACGACGCCTGGGTCTCGTCCAGGTCGGCCTGCGCCTGTTCGGCGGTTGCCACGGCCTGCCGGTAGGCCGGCGCCGACACGATCCACTGTTCCAGTCTTGCGTCATCCAGGCGATCGGTGAGGGTCGTCGGATCGGGCGCATCCAGCGCATCCGGCGAGACGCCGACCAGCACCCGGAACTGCTGGCGGGCGTCGTTCAGCGAACCGCGTTCCGTCGCCAGTTCGTCGCGGGCCTGGGCCAGGTCCAGTGCCACGCGCCCCTGTTCGCTGCTGTCGGTATAACCGTTGCTGCCTCGGTCCCGGGTCAGGCTGCGCAGCGCCTCGAGTTCGTCGACATAACGCTGGGTCACTTCCAGTCGATTTCTGGCGGCCAGGATGTCCAGGTAGGCCTCGGCGATATCGAGCGCGGCCTCCTCTTCGGCCACGCCGAGCGCCCGCCGAGCCTCGCGCTCTGCAGCGCTGGCGCTGGCAACCTGGCTGTCGATGCGGCCCCAGTCGTAGAGCACCTGGCGGGCCGAGGCGTCGTAGCCGAACTCGCTGAAGGGAAACTCTTCCGGGCCCGCCGAGAGATCGACGGTGGGGAAGTAGCCCCATTCGGCGATATCCACCTCGGTACCGGCGGCGTCGGCATCGGCGATCGCCGCGCGGACCGCCGGGTTGATGGCCAGTCCCCGGCGCACGGCGTCCTCAAGTGACAGCGGCCCGGAGAGCGGGGCGGATCGAGGCCGACTTTCTGTGCCGGCGGGCCTGTTCGTCGATGTCGTCGAGGGAGACCAGGGTTCGGCCGGCAGCGTCGTCCTGATCCTCGGGGCGGCCTTGGGAGACCCGCGGCCGCTGGCTTGGTGATCGACGGCGTCCCACCAGTCGGCTGCCTGACCATTGGCCATGGTCGGCGCCAGACAGACGACGATTGCCAGCATGCGTAGCGTCCACCTTTCTGCGTGTTGGGATAAGTCGTCGATGACCGCTTTTCCTTCTGCCTGCGATATTCCCCGGCTGGCGAGGGCACGTCGCCAGCCTTGTCGATAGCGGTATCGGACGCCGCCGCGGCCCGCAGGCAGCGGCGGCGTCCGCCGTTGCTCAGGTTTCGACCTGCACGGTGTTCTGCTCTACCTGGATGGTGGTGTCTCCAAAGGTGTATTGGTCGTAGGCGGTGCCGCCCAGCGTGACGGCGCCGTCGGATGTCGCTCCCTGGATGTTGAGCGTGTCCTGTTCGTCGCCGGTGACCTGCAGCACGTTGTCGTCGTCGGTCATGGCATCGACGTCTTCGGCACTCAACGTCGCCGTGCTGGCTTCGTCGCCACTGCCCAGGTCCAGCCGCTCGATGTTGGGGATGGGCCCGAGGTCGTCGTTGATCATGTCGAGATCGATGCCGCCGTCGAGCAGCAGGGTGTCGAACCCGTCGCCGCCGTCGATCGAGGCGAAACCGTCGCCGCTGGTCACGATCAGGTCGTCTCCGGCGCCCGCATTGAAGGTGTCGGCACCGTTGCCGTCGATCAGCAGGTCGTTGCCGGCGCCACCGTTGAGGGTGTCGTCGCCCGCACCGCCGCGCAGCAGATCGTTGCCGTCACCGCCGTTGAGGGTGTCATTGCCCTCATAGCCGTAGAGGCGCTGGCTGCTGGTGCCGCCGTCGAGAGTCTCGTTGGCGCTGGTGCCCTCGACGATGTTGTCATTGTTGCCCAACAGCGTACTCAAGGCGTCCAGGTCGGCCAGCTCACCCAGCGAGTCCGTGGCGGTTCTGCCGTCGCTGTCCGTGGCGGTAATGCTCGTCGAGTTGAGCAGCGAGAGCTGGAGATCGGCGTCGAGCCCCAGCAAGCCGTCGGTATCGGCGAACGCCACGGTACCCAGCAGTTCGTTGATCGCCAGGTTGTCGATCGTGCCGCCATCCGCGGCGGTGATGGTGACGCTGGCGGAGGGTGCGACCAGGCCGAGCAGCCCGGTATCGCTGTCGAAGGCGAGGTTCAGCCCCAGTTCGTCGGCCATCTGCTGGGAGGCGGTGAACTCCAGCGCGGTCAGGTTGAGGCTGAGCAGGGGCTGGTAGGCCACTGTCACCGACTGCAGGTTACCGTTGGCATCCGCGGCGAAGAGATCCTGATCGCCACCGATGTCGATCAGGCCCAGCAAGTCCACCCCGGCGATGCCGAGCAGCGAGGAGGCGTTGGCCTGCACGACGGGGGCGACGTTGTCGGGGTCCGGTGCCGGCGGGGTCTGGCCGCTGCTGTCGAACTCGGCGCTGGTGCCGGCGGTATCGCCATCGTTGTCGGAGATCACGGCATCGACACCGGTGGAGACGCTGCCCGAGAGGTCGGTATCGGCCGAGGCGTCATCGACGATCAGGTTGCCGTTGGTCAGCAGCGTCTCGATGATCTGGAGATCACTTCCGCCGTCGCTGACCAGATCGACGTCCTGCAGCGTGATGATCTGGTCGGCGGCCGCCTCCTTGGCGGAGGCCTCGGTGATGCCCTGGAACCCCCCGGTGGAGCTGATGTAGACCAGCGTGGCGGTACCGACCAGCGCGAAGTGCAGGTAGTTGGTCAGGTTGCCGGCGCTCCTGCCGATCTTGCCTTCGCCCTGCAGCAGGTTGCCGAGATCGAGGATATCGCCACCTCCGGAGACCCGGGCGCTGCTGAAGTCGGTGATGGTGTCGTTGGCGGGAGTGCCCACGGTACCCTGGTGGCCTTGTTCCCAGCGG
>NZ_CEXLVS010000240.1:0-3152 GCF_982684285.1 Salinicola sp.
CCGGATCTTGCTGCGAATGCCGAGCCGCTCCAGATTGCGTACGAAGGGCTGGGTGATACGCTCCCACTGGCTGTCGTAGATCAGGAACTCCAGGGTGAATGGCCGACCGGTCTCGAGATTCACCAGCGTGCCGTCGCGCACGTCGTAGCCGGCTTGGCGCAACAGCTCCAGCGCCTTGCGCAGGCGCGGGCGGAGCGCTTCCGGTTGCGCTATCGGCAGTGGCTGGTCGAATACCGCGGCGGGCAGTCGGTCGCGATAGGGTTCGAGCAACGCCAGTTCGTCGTCTCCGGGCAATCCCCTGGCCGCCATCTCCGAATTCTGGAAGTAGCTCTCGGTACGCTGATAGGCGCCGTAGAACAGGTGCCGGTTGACCCAGTCGAAATCGAACGCGAGCCCCAGCGCGCGGCGGACTCTCGGGTCGCCGAGCTGCGCCCGGCGCGTGTTGATCACGTATCCCTGCATGCCGGCGGGCTGCCCATCCGGCACGATCACCCGCTGGATGGCGCCATCCTCGACTGCCGGCGTGTCGTAGGCGGTGGCCCAGTTCTTGGCGCTGCTTTCGATGCGCATGTCCAGCGCGCCGGCCATGAACGCCTCCAGGGCGACCGACTGGTCGCGGAAATAGTCGTAGACCAGGCGGTCGATATTGTAGCGCCCCCGATTGAGCGGCAGATCGCGGCCCCAGTAGTCCGCGACCCGGCGATAGACGATGCGCCGGCCGGGGTCGATCTCGGCGATCTCGTAGGGGCCGGACCCCAGGAGCTTGTCCAGCGTGGGGCGGGTGAAGTCGCGTTCCTGCCAGTAGTGCTTGGGCAACACCGGCAGTTGACCCAGGATCAGTGGCAGCTCTCTCGACTGATTGTTCGAAAACTCGAATCGCACCGTCCGTTCGTCCAGCGCCGAGACCGACTCCACGCTGGCGTAGTAGGCGCGATAGAAGGGCGAGCCCTTGTCGCGCAGCAGCCGGAAGCTGAACACCACATCCTCGGCGGTGACTGGGTGTCCATCGTGAAAATGGGCTTCGGGCCGGAGGTCGATCTCCATCCAGTGACGCTCCGGGTCGAGCCGGATTCCGCCGGCCAGCAGCCCATACATGGTGAAAGGCTCGTCGGCGCTGGACTCCATCAGCGTGTCGTAGATCTGATTGAGCCCATCCGCCGGTGTGCCCTGGATGATGAAGGGGTTGGTCGAGTCGAAACTCCCGTTGGCGGCCCGGCGCAAGGTACCGCCTCTGGGTGCCTCGGGGTTGGCGTAGGGCAGATGCTCGAAGTCCGCGGGCAGCCCCGGGTCGTCGTAGAGCGCGATGGCGTGCACGGTCGGGACATCGCCAGGCGCTGTTCCGGGGTCATGAAGCTGGCCATCGGCAGATACCGGCAGCGGGGCGGCCAGCGCCAGTGTGATGACCGCCAGTAGCCATCGAAATCCGGCCATCGTCGACATCCTGCTTCCGGTGGCGATGCCTGCGCGGGTGGCAGGCGTTCCGACACGCCTTATCGGCAACGACCATGATTTCAAGGCGCTATCTCCGGAGAACTATCGGTGGCTGTTCTGGGCCAGCGCCGTTGACGGGACGGTCAACGCCTGTCCGATGCGGATGGTGCTGCCGTCGAGGCCGTTTTCGCGCTGGATCTCGCCGATGCTGACCCCGAAGCGCGCGGCAATGGCGGAGAGCGTATCGCCGCGACGAACCACGTAGCGGTTCATCACCGTGCGCTCCGAGGCGGGCAGCGTTGCGAGATTGGCCAGGAAACGCTGCTTGGCCGCCACCGGTATCAGGATACTGGCATCGTCGCGCGGCCGGGTCGATGCCCGCTTGAATCCCGGGTTCAGCGCCCGCAGCGTCTGCGGGTCGACGCCCGCAAGCTCGGCAGCCATCGAGAGTGTCAAGGGGCCGTCGGTCTCGACCTGGGCAAACTGGACCTTGTCCGGAATCGACGGCAGGATCACGCCGTATCGCTCCGGCTCGGCGACCACTTCGGAGAGCGCCAGCAGGCGCGGGATGTAATCCATGGTTTCGGCGGGCAACCGCAGGTGCCAGTAGTCGATCGGCTCGCCGCGATTGGCGGCGGCCTCGCGGGCGGCGTTCACCGTGCCGGCGCCGGCGTTGTAGGCAGCCAGCGCCAGCAGCATATCGCCGTCGTACCAGCGATCCGCCTGCTGCTGGATGTAGTTCATCGCCGCCTGGGTGGCGGCGACCACGTCATGACGCCCGTCGTACCAGGCCGTGCGCGACAGCCCCATCGCATCGCCGGTTGCCGGCATGAACTGCCACAGGCCTGCGGCGCCGCCGGGGTTGGTGGCCGTCGGGTCGTAGCCGCTCTCGATGAACGGCAGTAGCGCGATTTCGCTGGGCAGGTGGTGGGATTCCAGCTGCTGCGTCACCCAGCGCAGCCAGGGCTTGGCCTGCGAGGCGACTCTTTCGACGTGCTGCGGGTGGGCGCGATACCAGTCGAGCCATTCGGCGACCCTGGGGTTGGCCGTTTCGTGGGACAGCCGGAAGCCCTTGCGCAGCCGGCTCCAGACATCGGGGGCGCTACGCCCTTGCAGGGCGAGAGCGGACCAGAACGAGTGCCGGGACGCGCTGCTCGCCGTATCCGGAGCTTCCTTGGCCATGGCCGCCAAGGGCAGCGTCGACAGCAGCAGGCCGCCGGTGAGGCCGACGAGGATCCGGCAGCGTCCGGTTCGAAAATTCATGCGTTCAACATCCTTGATGACACCGCTGGCCGATCGACGCGACCGGGCGGTGGATACCCTCGTCTTTCACGGTGATGGTCAGAATCGGTCTTTCCAGGCTCGCAGCGTGGCGAACGCGGTGGCGTCGTCATCGACGGGCCCCTGCTGGCGAAGCGTCTCGAGCAGTCCCGGATCGCCGATGCGCAGAAAGGGGTTGATCTGACGCTCCCGGCCCAGGGTGGTCGGCAGGGTGGGGCGATCGAGATCGCGCGCCCTCTGGCACTCGGCCCGGTAGCTGTCCCGGATCGCGTTGTCGGGCTCGGCGGCGGCGGCAAAAGCTAGGTTGGCCAGGGTGTATTCGTGGGCGGCGAACACCAGCGTGTCTTCCGGCAGCGCGTCGAGCGGGAAGAAGCCGGCCTCCGCGATCTCGTGATCCGGCATTTTCGGTGCGGTTTGCCGAAAATCCGTCACGAGATAGA
>NZ_CEXLVS010000240.1:3162-6266 GCF_982684285.1 Salinicola sp.
CGGCAGCGCGTCGAGCGTGGCGAGCGACTCCTGCATCTGCTGGGGAGAGCCCTCGAACAGCCGGCCACAGCCACCGGAAAAGAGCGTGTCGCCAGCGAACAGCAATCCTGGTGTGCCGGGGGCGTGGAAGGCGATATGATCCAGGGTGTGACCGGGAACGGCGTAGACCTCGAAGCGACGACCCAGGACACGACATTCGTCGCCCTCGCCGACGCGGTGGAGGATGCCGGGAATGGCTTCGTTGTCGGGACCGTAGACCTGCGGCGCGTAGCGCTCGGTCAGCGCTTGCAGCCCACCGGTATGATCCTTGTGGTGATGAGTGACGAGGATGGTGTCGAGCGTCAGCTTCTCCTGCTCCAGCCAGGCGATCACGGGATCGGCGTCACCGGGATCGACGACGGCGACACGATCCTGGGTGTCCTGGCGCAACACCCATATATAGTTGTCCTGGAACGCGGGAATCGGCATCACGGTCAACATGTGGCATCCTTCTCCGGCAGGTTGGTCTCGAGATTCAGGTGTCGAGGTTCGAATGCCGTTGTGACCCGCGCGTCGAGCACAGGTTCACGGAGACGACCACCATCCGGTCGTCGAACGTGGCGTCGAACCGTCGTCAAAAAGCGATAACCTTGGGGAGTAAAGTCGTCCGTGTCAATCTCGCCGCCCGTTCAGAGCTTGCCGTCCGCCGTCCGAGAGGGGCGCCGGTTCTGGGAATCGACACCCGGAGTGGCGCTGTGGCGAGCCGAGCGTGCCTGTCTCGGGCCACACTGTGAACAGCATCGGGGCATCGTCAGCCTGCAGATGGGCATGGCGCCGATGATGAGCGACATGTGCCCCATCCGCCATGCGCTGGATTGGGCGCCTTCGCCCGATCTCGCGCGAGACGGGAACAGTCTGATCTGCCTGCCCGATAGCCTGCCGCTGGCCGACGACAGCGTCGATCTGACGCTGTTGCACCATCTGCTGGAGGCGGTGGACCGACCGCACCACGTGCTGCAGGAAGCCGCCCGGGTCACGCGCTCGGATGGCCGCCTGCTGGTGTTCGGCTGGCATCCGTTCGGGCCGGCCGCGGCGCGCCGAGACAAGCGTCCGGCGCCGTGGCGGAAACAGTGGCGAACGCCGGGGCGCCTGCGGGACTGGTTGACGTTTGTCGACTTCGAGATCGAACGGGTAGACTACTGCGGCTTTCGATTGCCGGGTCGGGCGATCGGTAGCGATCGTCTGGAGACGCTCGGCCGCCGCTACAATGTGCCGCTGTCGACGGCCTATCTGCTGGTTGCGCGTCGGCGCAACGTGCCCGTCCAGCCGATCAAGCTGCGCGAGCCGGTGCTCCAGGGTCGCCGGTCGGGCGCATGGCTGGGACTGGCGAAGGAGGCCGGGCCCGATCGGCCGCGCAGCCGCGACGAATCGATCCTCACGCCGGCCAGTGCCAAGTGCCGGACGACCGTCGAACCCGTGGCACAGCCCCCGGGTGGCGGCCAGAACGATCGGCTCCCCGCGTCGAGGCGGGAGCGATCCGAGGCGCATGCCGCCGCTCGCGACGGGTCGCCCCGGACGATCGCCTGAAGCCCACGGCCCGACCGCATCGAAGACCGATAGATTTCAACGACCGCCTGCCACTGAGAGAGTACGTCTTGTCCGCTCCGACCTCCGAATCCTCGCCGATGCCCGCCGTGACGATCTACACCGACGGCGGGTGCCGCGGCAACCCCGGGCCTGGTGGCTGGGGGGCCTTGCTGGTCTCCGGCCGGCACGAGAAGCCGATGAAGGGCGGCGAGGCCGAGACCACCAACAATCGCATGGAACTGATGGCCGCCATTCAGGCGCTGCGCGCGTTGGACCGGCCGTGCCGGGTCTCTCTCTGGACCGATTCCCAATATGTCCGCAAGGGCATCACCGAATGGATCCACGGCTGGCAGAAGCGCGGCTGGGTGACCGCGGCGAAGCAGCCGGTGAAGAATGCGGAACTCTGGCGGGAGTTGCTTGCCGAGACCCGTCGTCACAGTATCGAGTGGCACTGGGTCAAAGGCCACAGCGGGCACGAGGGCAACGAGGCTGCCGACCGCCTGGTCAACGAAGCCATCGATGAAGTGGTTGCCAGGCGCCGCGCCTCCCGATAGCGGTTTACCGTCCCGAAACGACATCATTGCCGCCAGGCAAAAGCGAGGATAACCATGCGCCAGATCGTCATGGACACCGAAACCACCGGTATCGATCCGCGTGAAGGCCATCGCATCATCGAGATCGGTGGTATCGAATTGGTCAACCGCCGTTTCACGGGGCGGACCTATCATCAGTACGTCAATCCGGAGCGGGACATCGAGGCGGAAGCCGTCGAGATCCACGGCATCACCAACGACCGGGTCGCCAACGAGCCGGTCTTCGCCCAGATCGCCGACGAGCTCTGGGAGTTCATGCGGGGCGCACAGCTGGTCATCCATAACGCGCCCTTCGACGTCGGGTTCTTCGATCACGAATTCAGGCTGCTGAAAGCGTTGCGCGGCGAACCCGTGCTGGGGCCGGTAGCGGAGCATTGCAGCGTGCTGGATACGTTGAAGATGGCCCGCGAAATGCACCCAGGGCAGCGCAACAGCCTCGACGCCCTGTGCAAGCGTTACGACATCGACAACGGCCAGCGCGTGCTGCACGGCGCACTGCTGGACTCCGAGATTCTCGCCGATGTCTATCTTGCCATGACCGGTGGCCAGACCGCGCTGTCGCTGGCCGGCAACGACGAGGGCGGCGATCGCGAGGCGGGTGGTGCCAGCGGGCTGCGTCGCATCGACCGCGAAGGCTTGAGGCTGGCGGTGACCAGGCCCAGCGAGGCCGAGTGGCAGGCTCATCATCAACGTCTGGAGCAGATCCGCAAGGCGGCCGGCGAGTGTCGTTGGGACACGCTGGCAGCGCCGGAGAATCAGCACTGATGTTGCAGCGGGAGATACCGCCGATGGACGTGGTCGGCGGCTGGCTGCTGCGGATGAACGGCAGCGGTGTGGCGCCGGCCGAATCGGGCGGCATGCTCGGCTACTGTGAGCGGTGGCCCGAACAGGCGCTGCGCCTGGGGTATTGGGAGGGCGAGCCGGTCGCCGTCGTGGGCGAGGCGG
>NZ_CEXLVS010000241.1:0-6261 GCF_982684285.1 Salinicola sp.
GGAGGCCGTGGCCGGGGTCCGCTCGACGCAGGGCTCGCCGATTTATGCCGATCATGTACCCGAAGCCTCCGCCTGGGTCGTCGAGCGGATCGAGGCGCAGGGCGGGGTCGTCTACGCCAAGTCGAACACGCCGGAGTTCGGCGCCGGAGCCAACACCTTCAACGAGGTCTTCGGCGCCACCCGCAACGCCTTCGATCATACCCGCACCGCAGGCGGTTCCAGCGGTGGCGCGGCGGCGGCACTCGCCATGCGCATGCTGCCGGTGGCCGCCGGCAGCGACATGATGGGCTCGTTGAGAAACCCCGCGGCATTCAATCACGTGATCGGCTTTCGCCCCTCGTTCGGCCGGGTCCCGGGGCTGGCCGCCGACCCGTTCGGTCAGCAGCTCTCGACCAACGGCCCGATGGGCCGAACCGTCGAGGACGTGGCGCGACTGCTGGAGATCCAGTCCGGCTTCGACCGGCGCGTCCCGCTGTCGCTGGGTGAGCCGTTGCGTCCGGACCGCGGCGAGTTCGGCGATGCCCTGGCGCGCGACACGAGCGGCGTGCGGATCGGCTGGCTCGGCGACTGGCGCGGCCATCTGGCGATGGAGAGCGGCGTGCTTCCGCTGTGCGCGAGGGCGCTGGCGCGCTTCGCCGACCTGGGTTGTCGGGTGGAAGAGGTTGACCTGCCCTTCTCCGCGGAGACGCTATGGGAGAGCTGGACGACGCTGCGCCACTGGGCCGTCGCCGGTAACCTGGGCGCGTACTATACCGATCCCGCGACCCGCGAGCGGTTGAAGCCCGAGGCGCAGTGGGAAGTCGAGCGCGGCCTGCGCCTCTCGGCTCGCGATATCCACGCCGCCAACGTCCAGCGCGGCGACGCCTATCGAGCCTGGAGCGCGCTGTTCGAGCGGTTCGACTACCTGGCAATGCCCAGCGCCCAGGTGTTCCCGTTCGACGTGGAGACCCGCTGGCCCCGCGAGATCGCCGGTCGTACCCTGGACAGCTACCATCGCTGGATGGAGGTGGTGGTCCCCGCCTCGATGCTCGGCGCCCCGGCCATCAGCCTGCCGGCCGGCACCAGCGACGGCGGCCTGCCGATGGGCTTTCAACTGATCGGCCGGCCCCGGGATGACTGGGGCGTGCTGCAACTGGCGCGCGCCTTCGAGGCGGTCAGTGGCGACCTCGCCCGCCTGCCCCCGACGTTGGCGTCCGCGGGCTAGGCGAGCAGACGCTCGGGCATTCGCCGGTACGCTCGATAAGCCGCCAGCACCGTCGCCCGCTGGGCCGCCACGGCGGCCTGGAAGTCAGCGCCGTAGACCGTCTCGTCCGGATACTCGGTGATCAGCGTCATCGGTACCCTGTGGCGGTCGTCCTCCGTGACCAGACACGGGAAACCGTTGACCGTCTCGAATCCGGTATCGCCGGCATGGGTCTCGAACAGGGCGATCTGGCGATCGTTGAAGGCGCGCAGTCCCGGTACCTCGTCGAGCGCCAGCGTGACCGCCTCGATCAGCCAGCGCGAGGCGTCGGCCCAGCCGGGGGCATGACGCAGGATCAGAAAGAACCCTTTCGGTAGCGTCCACATCTCGAAGCCGCGCGGGACATAGCCCGACAGCGGCCGCGTCCACTCATGGGCCGGATAGCCGTGCAGGTTGAGATGCAGTCTCGCCCCAGTCAGCCGCTCCGCCTCGAGACGAATGGCCGTTTCGTACCACCCCGCTTCGCGATACTCCAGATCGTCGCCCAGCGCGGTGTAGCGGGCGGCGTGATGCATGTGCCTTGGATTGTCCGCCATCAGCCGCCGGTGCAACGCATAGCCGTCCGGGTTCTCGAGCGGACAGAGCGTGAAGTGCGCGCCCTCGCACTGCGCCAGCGCCTGTGCCGCCAGCAGCGTTCCCGCGGGCGAACTGGTCTCGTTGGCATGCTGGCCGGCGGAGACGATCACGCCACGGTCGCGCCCGGCCACGTAGCGCCCCTCGACTCGCCGCCCCGCGACCGAGGTGGCGTAAAACGGCGTCCCGCCGAGCGTCGCCAGCTCGTCGGCGATCTGCGCGGGCGCTAACGGCCGGGTCACGGCGTCGAGCGCTTCACCGGGAGACGATATCGACCCGCGATCGTAGGCGCGCGTCTCCACCTTCACCTCGTAGCCGTTGCCGAGCCGGATCTCCGGTACGATCTGCCCCGGCTGCAGGTGGCGATCACCCAGTGGCCTCCCCGAGCGACGCTGGAACATCTCCAGCAGCGAGAAGTAGAACTCCTCGTGCAGGGCTTCCCGCAGCGACAGCACCTCGTCGGCATAGCCGAGAGGCTCATCGGCGATCGGCAGCGTTACGGTGATGCTCAGCTCTTCGAAATAGGGTTCCTCGAAATAGGGCTCCCCGCCCCCACTCCGCTTGTCCCATTCGGCCTCGCGGATGGCCGTCATCGCCTCGGCGAAGAGCCGCTCATAGGAGGTCGTCAGGGTTTCGCCCGCGCCATCGACGATCTGCCAGCCGCAGGGGGAGAGCGCCTGTTCATCCGCGAAGTCGAGATGCCGGCGGTTGGGCGCCAGCACTTCCAGAGGCTCGTCTCGCCCATCGGCGTAATGCAACCGCAGGCGGTAGACCGGCAGCTCGTCACGCATGTCGCCCGCCGCGAACTGGAAACCGATGCCGGGATAGAGCGCCGACAGCGGATAGCTCTCCAGCAGGAAGCGCGATGACGGAGCGGCAGGATGCCGGGGGTAGGTGACCTCGACGCGCGTCAGCCCCTCGGTCACGATCTCCTCGCGGAAGGCGCAGACCAGCGGCTTGTAGGCCGAGCGACAGCGTGCGCGGATGCCACGGCTCGCCAGGGCGTCCTCGGCCCGCCGGCGCGTCGCCCGGTCGTCGAACGTCCAGGTTTCCAAGGTGGCTGCCGTGGACGTCTCGACCAGCGTGTCGAGCGTGGCGGGATAACGCTTGTCGAACAGGATCAACGGCGACACTCCGAGCAGGACGGTTTCGAAAGCACGACGGAGAAGCGGCGCCCTGGTGGCCAGGGCGCCGCTCCGGGTCATGCGATGAGGGTCACGCTACGATGACGACGGCCGATTGTCACCCGTCCCGTTCAGAACACGAACGTCAGCAGCAGGTTGAATACCAGCGCGGCGACGAAGCCGAGCGGCGCGGCACGGAACAGCAGCTTGGGCAGCAGGCCCGAGCGCGCTTCGTCCGTCGGACAGGAGCCGAGGATCAGGCTGCCGCCGGAGGAGAACGGCGAGATCGAGGTGGCCTGCGCACCGACCACGATGGCGATGAAGATGATCATCGGGTCGATCGAGAGCGTACCGGCCAGCGACGGCACCAGCGGGAACAGCGCTGGCGTGACCACGCCCAGCGTACTCGCGAACAGCGACATGAACGCGGCAACGACGCCGAACGCGACCGGAATCAGCACCGGCGGGATGTTGGTGCCGATCCAGGAGCCGAGCAGGTCGATGGTGCCCGCCTTGATCGCCACCGAGATCAGCATGCCGACACCGCAGATCATGATGATCGTGCCCCACGGCAGCGAAGCGATCGCCTTGCGCTCGTCGCCCAGTTTCATCAGTAGCGCGATGACCGAGAACACGCTGGCGATCAGGCCGATGTCCACCTTGGAATTGACGAACGTCACCGCGGCGTTGTCGGGCAGGATCAGGCTGGCGATGGGCGGCAGCAGCACCGTGGCCATCATCACCAGGGTCAGGATCAGGGTGGCGCGCTGGTCACGGTCGAGCGGGCTGGGGCGCTCGACATGCGCCAACGACGCCATCGCGGTGCCGCGCTTGCGGCCGAACAGGATCAGGCCGGACAGCACGACGATCGGCACGATCATGGTGCTGGCGAAGATGCCGAAGCTGTTGATGAAGGCCTGGTTGTCGGAGACGCCCGAACTGGTCATCAGGGTACGGAAGATGATGCCGCTCTGGCTGGAAACGAAGTTGGCACCCGCCAGCGCCCCGTAGTTGACCGCCATGGCGCCGACGATCAGGTTCAGCCCGGTGCGGCTGCACAGCAGCAGCGTGATCGGCGCCATGAACGCCAGCACGGTGTAGTAGCCCGCGCCCAGTGCCGAGATCACCACCGCCGCCAGGAAGATGGCGAACGGCAGCAGGTGCGGAAAGTGCCGACAGCGATACATCAGATGTTCGGCCAGCTTCTCCAGCGTGCCGTTGACGATCGCGAAGCTGTAGAACAGGCAGACCGAGAAGATGATGAAGAAGATCTTCAGCGGCCACATGGCGATCACTTCCTTGGGACTCAGCCCCAACCCGAAGCAACCGAGCAGGTAGGCGAAGGCGATCGCGAACAGCCCGATGTTGATCCTGGTGCGGTATCCCAGAATGATGGAGACGACGATCGCCCCCACCACCAGTAGACTCATCATAATCCTGTTCCCCTTGCGTACTTGTCATGCACTCTTCATGCGTGCTTGTCGTGTCGTCCGTCGGCCTTCAGTTCGCAGGTCCGATCTTGAACAGCCTGGCCGGGTTGTCGACCAGGACCTGCCGGCGCTCGCCGGCGTCCGGCAACAGCGTCTGCATCATCGAGAACTGGTTGTCGTAATCGACCTGATCCTCGAACCTCGTATGCGGCCAGTCGCTGCCCCACAGCAGGCGCTCGCCATGGCCATAGGCATTGCGCAGTCGATCGATGGAACGCAGCGCCTGTGCCGGATTCGAGCGACTGCGATAGGTCGCCGACAGTTTGACCCAGATCTCCTCGCTCGAAAGCAGAGACAGCAGCGCCCGATGGTGGGAGTTGATCGGATCGATCTCGCCGGAGGGCAACCCGAAGTGATCGATCACCACCGCCACGTCCGCGGCCAGGATCTGCGGCAGGATCGTGTCCAGATCTTCCATCCCGCGCTGGATCTCCACCGACCACCCGCGACGTGCCACTTTGGCGAATAGTGTTTGCCACGCCGCGCTACGATAATCTTCCAGGGGTTGCCCGATCAGGTTGAGCCGGATCCCGACGACGCCGGCTTCGGCCAGCTCATCGAGCGTCTCGTCGTCCACGTCCCGCTCCACTACCGCTGTGCCGCGCAGACGCTGCGGGAACCGGCGTAGCGCCGAGACCATGTGACTGTTGTCGGTACCCAGAAAGCTGGGCTGTACCAACACGCCGTGGGAGAGGCCGCAATGATCGAGATGCGCCAGATACTGCTCGATGGTGGCGTCGTAGTCCGGGCTGTAGCGACGGTTGCCCGCCAGTTTCAGGTCGTGCTGGAAAATATGCGCATGCGTATCGACACCGGTCAGCGCGACGGTAGCCAGTTGCGTCATGAATGGCCCTTGGTAAATGGCGTGAACACGTGACAGCGAACGGAGGGTTCGGCCTATCCTCAACATCTATTCAACTATATGAATAGATCAAACCAAAGCATACACCTAATTGGTCGCAATCCAGCTAGCCTAAGACTAAAGACGATAACAAGAGTGTTACATTTGTTTGAAACAGGGTGAAGAGGGGAAACACTCATGAAGGGAACGAGCTCGATGACGGACGAACGCCTACCGCTCTATCAACGTTTACGCGACGATATGCTTGCCAAGATCGCTGCAGGAGAATGGACACCCGGCGGCGCGATACCTACCGAGGCGGAACTGACCAGGCACTACGGCGTCGCCGTCGGCACGCTGAGAAAGGCCGTGGACACACTGGTCCAGGATGGCCTGATGAAGCGTAGCCAGGGGCGCGGCACTTTCATTCTCCGCCCAAATTTCGAGGGCTCGCTGTTCCGCTTCTTCCGCCAGGTGGATGCCCACGGCGACCGCCGGATTCCCAGGAGCCGCATTCTCTCGCGCCATCTGGAGACCGCCCCCGGGGATATCGCGGAGGCGCTGGAACTGATGGAGGCCGAACAGACGATTCGGCTGGAGAGAATCCGCCAACTCGACGGGGCGACGCTCCTGCACGAGGAGATCTGGCTGCCGGCCACCCGCTTCGATGCCCTGATGCACATCGATATCGCGGACTTTGGCAACCTGCTCTACCCCTTCTATGAATCCCATTGCGGCCAGTTGATCGGATCGGCGCGGGAAACGCTCACCGTCGAGACGGCCGGGGCGACGATCGCCGACATCCTGGGCATCGGCACGGGGCAGCCGGTCGTCATGGTGGAGCGGCTGGCGCTCGGCTACGATCGCACGCCGCTGGAGTATCGACGCTCGCGTGGCGCCGCCAGCACGTTCCGCTACCAGGTCGACATTTCCTGAGAGGGTGTTTACAAATTCGACGAGCGAAGGCGAGACAAGGCGAAATCGGCCGAA
>NZ_CEXLVS010000242.1:0-6218 GCF_982684285.1 Salinicola sp.
CGATGCCCGTTCGGAGGTAGACGATGCCAACGCCAAGAGGCGGGGGCCCGACGCGAGGCGGGCCAACCGGTCCGCTGAGGGCAACCAGCGGTTGACGTTGCATTTCGGCCGCGACGAACTCGTCATCCGTCAGCGTTACGAAGTGCTGAGCATCGTCAACGATATTCTCATCGGGATCTGGTTCGTCATCGGCAGCTTCTTCTTTTTCTATGAATCACTCACCTACTACGGCACCTGGCTGTTCCTGATCGGCAGTATCGAGATGCTGATTCGGCCGGTCATTCGCCTGGCTCGCCGCTTGCATCTCCAGCGCATCAACGCCCATGCGACGTCACCGGCCGAGGCGGAACACGACTTCTGACCGAGCGACGGATCCCGACGATGCGCTGCCCAGCGACATTGCGCTCCGTCGCAATCGCCGACTAGCCTTGAACGAGGCACATTTCATACACCACAGGACGTGGAGCGATTGTGAACGGGACAGAGCCAGGGACAGATCTCGGCACCATGGACGCCGGAAAGCTCGAGCGGTTGTACCGGTCCGGCGAGGCCTCGCCGCTGGAGGCCACCCGGGCCTCGCTCGATCGGATCGAGCGGTTCAACGACGCGGTGAACGCTTATGTCCATGTCGATCACGAGGGTGCGGAGAAGGCCGCCAAGGCATCGGCCAGACGCTGGGGGCAGGGCAAGCCGCTGAGCGCCATCGACGGCATTCCGGTATCGATGAAGGATCTGGCCGAAGTGGCCGGCATGCCGGCCCGCGGCGGTTCGTTGACCTCGTCGGCGGCGTCGTGCGACGAGGACTGTCCGCCGGCGCGCATGCTCCGGGAAGCGGGCGCCGTAATTCTCGGCAAGACCAATACGCCGGAATTCGGCTGGAAGGCGGTCACCGACAACCGGGTTTTCGGTGCCACCTGCAATCCCTGGGACACGCGCCTGACCCCGGGTGGTTCCTCGGGTGGGGCGGCGGCCGCGGCCGCGCTCAACATGGGAGTGCTGCACCAGGGCGGAGACTCCGGCGGCTCGATACGGATCCCCGCCGCCTTCACCGGTGTGTTCGGGTTCAAGCCAACCTACGGATGGACGCCGCAGTGGCCGCCAGCCACCGAACCCTCGCTGTCTCATATCGGTCCGCTGACGCGTAGCGTCGAAGACGCCGTGCGCATGCTCAACGTCATCGGTCGCTATGACTATCGCGACCCCTACGCCACCCGTGGCCAGCCGAACGACTGGGGCGCGGACATGGACCAGGATCTGCGCGGGCTGCGTATCGCCTATTCGCCGACGCTGGGCTACGCCGAGGTCGATGAGCAGATCGCGGCCCGCGTTCGCGAGGCGGCCCGCAATCTGGAACAGCTGGGGGCGGAAGTCGAGGAGGTGCATCCTGGCTTCGAGTCGCCGATCGATATCTTCCAGAAGCTCTGGTTCACCGCCTCGCTGGATTTCTGGTCGCAGTGCAGCGAGCGGGAGCGTGAGCAGCTGGACCCCGGACTGGTCGACAATGCCCGGACCGCCCAGCAGTGGAGCGCGCTCGACCTGTTCCAGGCGCTGGGTCGCCGGGCCAATTTCACCGAGGGCCTGGAGCGCTTCAACCAGCGATACCATCTACTGATGACGCCGACGGTACCCATCGAGCCGTTTGCAGTGGGGCATGAAGTGCCGCCGGGCAGCGGCATGCGCGACTGGGAGGAGTGGGCGCCGTTCTCCTACCCGTTCAACCTGAGCCAGCAGCCGGCGGCCTCCGTGCCCTGCGGTTTCACCGAATCCGGCCTGCCGGTCGGCTTTCAGCTCGCCGGTGGCAAGCACGACGACGTGCGCGTGCTGCGCGCCTGCCACGCCTACATGCAGGCGCATCCGCCGCGGTTCCCCCGCGTACCCGATCCGGCGGAGATGGCTTAGGTCGCGCTATCGTCCCGATACCGATCGAGAAATGGCGTGAACCCGGCCCAGATCATGCGTTTGCCGTCGAAGGGCAAGTCGGCGGGCATCTTGAAACGCTCGTCGCCCTGCATGCGTTGCGCGGCGGTCTCGCAGGTGGATTTATCGGGCCACTCGATCCATGAAAAAACGATCTGCTCATCCGCCTGGGCGGCAACGGAGCGCTTGAAATCGGTGACCTTGCCGTCCGGCACGTCCTCGCCCCAGGCCTCGACGATGCGTATGGCGCCCTGCTCGAGAAAGAAGGTCGCGGCTTTCTCGGCCAGTGCGTGATACGCATCGCGTTTGTCACGGTCCACGGGTACCACGAACCCCTGTACATAGTGCATCTCTTTCCCTCCACGTGTTTTTTGGCCGGCCATCGCTCGCCTCGCCGCCTGGCCCGCCCCGTCGTGAGCGCTCGGCCGTAGCGCCAGATCTCTCGATATCCTGGTGTCGTCAGCCGGAAACGGGCGCATTCTCGTCGAATACGCGCAGTTGAGCCCGCAGGGCGCGACCGAAGGCCGGTCGTTCGCTGCATCGCCTCACGTAGGCGTCGAGAGCAGGGCGCTCCACGAGCAGTTCGGTATGATCGAGAATGCGCAGCACAGTGGTCATCATCAGGTCGGCGACGCTGAATTCTTCGACCAGATAGGTCCGTTCGCCCAGGACGCGCGCCAGGTCGTCGAGTCGATCGACGACATTGCCCAGCACGAACTCACGATGACGTGCCCTGACCGTCTCGTCCTCGACAAAAAAATCCAGTTCGGCCAGCGCCATGATCGGGGGTTCGACGCCGTTCAGGCCGGCGAACAACCAGCGGAGGGTCTGATCCCGCCGGCGCGGAACTCGAGAGAGTAACGGTTCGTACTGTTCCGCGATCTTGAGCACGATGGCGCCTGACTCGAACATGGCTTCGCCATCCACTTCGATCACAGGCACCTGCCCGAAGGGTTGCCGACACAGATAGGTCGCGCTCCGTTTCTCGACGAAGTCGATGGCCTCGGTCTCGTAGGGCAGGCCGGCTTCCTCCAGGGCCCAGCGGACCCGCAGGTCGCGAACCTTGCCGCGGGCGAAATCGGGCACCCAGCGAAACGCGCTGACTCGAATACGGCTTCCCAGCATGACCTTCACCCCCCGAGGATTCCGCCCTTCGTCCGGTTGTTCAGTAATAGGTCATGTTCCAAAAGAAGACTGCTACGACTTTGGTCATCCGAACGATGCCTGTTCGATGCGTCGGACGAATCGGCGATGGCGGACTACGCTTGAACAGGGGGCGCAAGATGCGCCACTACTAATCCGTTTGTCTTTTCACCGCCCAGTCCATCGGGCCTTGTCCCGGCGGCGTCGCCGAGGCCCTCTATCGGGCCTCGAGGCGATCCCCCGCCCGCGAAAGGAGTCGCTCCATGAGCCAGAACGTCGCCGAAATCATCGTCGAAACCCTCTCCAGTGCCGGCGCGAAACGTTGCTACGGCGTGGTGGGGGACACCATCAACCACTTCACCGACGCCATCCGCCGCAGCGATCTCGAATGGGTTCATGTCCGCCACGAGGAAGTCGGCGGTTTCGCCGCGGGCGGCGAGGCCTACATGACCCGGGAGCTGGCGCTGTGCGCCGGTACCTGCGGGCCGGGCACGCTGCACTTCGTCAACGGTCTGTTCGAGGCGCATCGCAGCGGTTCCCCGGTGGTGCTGATCGCCTCCCATGTCGGCACCGCCGATACTGGCATCGGCTTCCCCCAGGATGTCGATCCCAAGCCGATCTACGCACAGTACAGCGTCTTCTGCGAGACGATCATCAACCCCGATCAGGCGCGCAGGATGACGGCGCTGGCGGCGCAGGCGGCGTTGGCCGAAAACGGCGTCGCGGTACTGGTCGTGCACGGCGACCTGTTCACCCAGAAGCCGAGCCAGGACCTGCCCTACCGGGCGCACCGTTTCGACCCGATCACCCGGCCCAACGCCGAGGAACTGGTGCCGGCGATCAAGGCGCTCAACGCCGGCGGCAAGATATCCATCTTCGCGGGGGCCGGCTGCGAGCACGCCCGCAACGAGGTGATGGTGCTGGCGGCCAAGCTCAATGCGCCGGTGGCGTGGACCTCGCGGGCCAAGGACTTCATCGAACCCGACAATCCCTTCGAAGTCGGCATGACCGGGGTGTTCGGCCTGGCTGGCGGCTACCATGCCGTCGCCGACTGCGACACCTTGCTGCTGCTCGGCTGCAACTTCGCCTGGACGCAGTTCTATCCCGACAAGGCAACGATCATCCAGGTCGATATCGACCCGCAGCAGATCGGCAAGCGTCATCCGGTCGATATCGGGCTGCTCGGCAGCGTGCGCGACACCTGCGCCGCACTGGCCCAGATCGTCGACGAGCAGCACGACACGGCGTGGCTGGACCGGTGCCGCAAGAGCTATCGCAAGGCGTTGGAGCATGACGCCCACGAGTCCGGGGACGACGCGCTGATTCACCCGCAGGAGCTGACGCTGGCGCTGAACGAAGCCGCCCGAGACGATGCGTTCTTCACCGCCGATGGCGGCAGCCCGATGGTGTGGATGCTGCGTCATATCCGCACCAATGGAAAACGGCGCACGCTCTCCAGCCTGGTCCACGGCACCATGGCCAATGCCTATCCCCAGGCGATCGGCATACAGAAGGCGTTCCCCGGGCGTCAGGTCATCGCCATGTGCGGTGACGGCGGCATGACCATGCTGATGGGCGATCTGCTGACGCTGAAACAGGAGCAGATCCCGCTCAAGATCGTCGTCTTCAACAACAGTTCACTGGGCTTCGTCGAACTGGAGCAGAAGGTCGACGGCCTGCTGGACAGCTACACCGATCTCGACAATCCGGATTTCGGACTGCTGGCGCAGTCGATCGGCCTGTGGGGACGACGTGTCGAGCGCGAGCACGAACTCAAGCACGCCATTGCCGAGTGGCTGTCCCACCCGGGGCCGGCGATTCTCGACGTCAAGGTCAATCGCATGGAGCTGGTGATGCCGCCCAAGGTCGAGCCGGGGCAGGTCACCTCCACCGCACTCTACTCGGGCAAGGCCGTGCTCGACGGCCGCATGAGCGATGTCGTCGACTTGGTGAAGAGCAACTTCTGGAAGTGAGTCGTCGGCCTGTCAGGCGCTCAGGACGCTTGGCAGGCTGACGGTCGCCCACCATCGAACCCTGGAGATCGAAGTCCCATGCCTCACAAGGAATTTCGCCGTCCCGGCCTGCGCGACCTGCGTCGCCTCGCTGCCCCTGGCACCGACAGATCGACGCTGGCGGCGCCGTCGGTGAGCGCCGTCGCTACCGAGTCGCTGAGTGACCGACAAGGATACGACACCGCGTTTCTGGGCGACCTCGTGGTGCCACCGCCGGAGCCCGTCGGGGCGCGTGCGGAGGACGTGACGCCGGTGCCCGGACGTGACGACGGCCGGCTCGACTACACGCACTTCTCGGTGGTGATGTCGCGCTCCCGCAGGTTGGCGATCTTCACCGCCCTCAATCTCGATGGCAGCCGGCTCGAAAGTGTACCCAGACACAACGACAACTGGCGTTTCGATCCCCGAATCGACGAATCGCTTCAGGTCGGCGAATCGCTCTACGCGCGCAACCCGCTGGACCGGGGGCATCTGGTTCGCCGCACTTCGGCCAATTGGGGGCCGGAGGCCGAGCAGGCCAACGCCGACACCTTCCACTTCACCAACTGCACGCCGCAGATGGCGGGTTTCAACCAGCAGACCTGGCTGGGACTGGAAGATTATCTGCTGGAGAACGCCCGCGCCGACGAGCAGCGAATCACGGTTTTCACCGGCCCCGTGTTTCGGGACGACGACCGCCGCTACCGGGGCGTGAGAATCCCCGAGGCGTACTGGAAGGTGGTGGCCTTCATGGCGGATGGTCAACCCTCTGCCACGGCTTACATGATCGAGCAGGCCGAGGAGCTCGAAGGGCTCGGCTTCATGTTCGGGCAGTACAGGACCTACCAGCGCAGCGTGGCCCGGATCGGGGAGCTGGCCGGGCTCGACTTCGGCAACCTGGTCGAATTCGACGGGTTCTCCAACGAGGAGCGCGAGACAGGCACACGGATCGAGACGGAGATTCGCGGGCCCTCGGACATTCTCGTCTAGGGGCTGCGGCGAACCGCCGCTTGCGCTTGCCGACGCATCCCTTACCATGCTCATTATCTCGGCGCTGGACGCCACTGGCTCGATGGGTATGGCGTTCTCATGAATGTATCGCACTTCGCAAGTTTCAACGTGGCGGGGGGCATCGGCATGCTCTGCGCCACGCTGATTCAGGAGCTG
>NZ_CEXLVS010000243.1:0-6204 GCF_982684285.1 Salinicola sp.
GCTGGGTCTCGGGCGTGTGAAAGCCGCGCACGAAGTCGTCGTCCAGCGTCGAATGGCGGTTGGCGTTGAGCCCCCGCTTGAGAAAGTAGCGTGCGGCCGGCACGCCGACGACGAAGGCGGCCACGAAGCCCAGCGAGGCGAAGATCACGCCCACCTGCGCGGCGTTGGCGATGCCGTAGTCGTTCTCCCAGATCGTGCCGTAGGTCAGTGCCTGCCCCGGCCCTTGGGTAAATCCATGGGTGACGATGGCGCCAAGCAGCGGACTGAGATCGCTGCCGGTGATCAGGTCGTAGCCCGCCATCAGCCCGAATCCGATCACCGCCTGGGCGCCGAGGCTGGCGGTCCAGATCAGGGTCAACCACAGCCCGCCACCGACGATACCCTGGCGCTGTTCACCCGCGGCCGGCTTGGGGCTACCTGTCAGACACAGCGACATGAAGCTCAGGGTGAAGAAGTGGAAAGCCAGCGCGGTGAAATCCGAGGGGCCATAGCCGGGAATCAGCCCTGCGGAGAGCCCGACGAAACCGATGATGCCCGCCACGATACTGCCGGGAATCAGGCTGGCACGCAGCCAGGGGAGGCGGCTTCGCAGCAGGCTGCCGACAACCAGCAGGGCGGCGATCAGCGCAAAGGCGATGACGCCATGGAAGGTGCTGCCCATGATGTAGTCCTCGTGATTGACGTTGTTGTGGTTGGCTCATACTAAAGTTCGCGCTGCACGGCACTACAGGCCAGATTCCCGTCATGCTCGGGACAGTTCCGAACCCCGGCCGCCTGTCGAACAGGTCGACTGGCGCGGATCTTGCAGCGTGTAGAGCTCAGCCACGGGGCGGGAGCTCGGCATGCTCGATCACTATTTTCATCTCGACTTCGATACCCGGCGCGGCCTGCAGGAGCAACTGCGCGAGGCGCTGCTGGATGCCATTCACACCGGCACCATCCCCACCGAGGAGGCGCTGCCCTCGTGCCGCAAGCTGTCGCTGCAGCTCGGCATCTCGCGCAATACGGTGGCGCTGGTCTACGAAGGGCTGGTGGAGGATGGGTATCTGGTCAGCAGGCCGCGCAGCGGTTACTACCTGCACGATGCCTATCACGAGCCCGATGCACTGGAAACGAGCCCGGCAACGCACGACGAGATCGTCAATGCACCTTCCTGGGGCAGTCGTTTCACCCATCGGCCCAGCCATCTGCAGGGCGTCCTGCGTCCCGGCAACTGGATGAGTTACGAATTTCCCTTCGTCTACGGCCAGTTGGATACCCGGCTGTTTCCCCTTGAGCAGTGGCGCGAGACCTCGCGGCGGCTGCTCGGCGGGCGCCGCGAACGACACTGGTTGGGCGACCGTTACGATCAGGACGACCCGATGCTGGTCGAGCAACTGCGAACCCGGGTGCTGCCCAAGCGCGGCATTCACGCGCGCAGCGACGAGATCCTGATCACGCTGGGATCGCAGAATGCCCTGTTCCTGATCGCCCAACTGCTGTTCGACGCGCGCACCCGGGTGGCAATGGAGAATCCCGGCTACCGCGAAGCGGCCAACGTCTTCCTGCGCCAGGGGGCACAACTGAGCTATCAGCGGATCGACGCTGAAGGCATGTGCCTGGATGCGGCAGCGGCCGGGAGCGACTATCTCTACGTGACCCCCAGCCACCAGGGGCCGACCGGCATCACCATGAGCCGCCGTCGACGCGAGGCGCTGATCGAGCAGGTCCAGCGCCGCGACCAGATCGTGCTGGAGGACGACTACGACGCCGAGGTCAATTTCGATCGTCACGCCCAGCCGGCACTGAAGGCGAGCCGGGCGGGTTCCCGTGTGATCTACATGAGCAGTCTGTCGAAACCGCTGTCTCCCGGCTTGCGGCTGGGATACGTGGTGGCCGATGCCGAACTGATCGAGGAGTTGCGGGCGCTGCGGCGGCTGATGTATCGCCATCCGCCCTCCGGTCTGCAGCAGCAGCTGGCGCAGTTCCTCTCCCAGGGGCATTACGATCGCTATCTGCGCCAGTTCGCCGACGAGATGCGTCATCGCTGGGAGATCATGGATGCCGCCATCGCTCGGGAGCTGCCCGATTGTCGTCGGGTCGGGGGAGATCATGCCAGCGTGTTCTGGCTGGAGACGCCGGATGCGACCGATACGCAGCGGCTGGCCTGGCAGGCGGCCCAGCGCGGCGTGCTGATCGAGCCGGGCTTCCAGCACTTCTTCGACTCGGCACCACCACGCAACTACATGCGCCTCGGGTTCGGCGCCATCGATGCCGAGCGTATCGAACCCGGGATCCAGCGACTGGCGCAGGCCTTCGGCTAGCCCCGACCCCAGACGACAGCGACCGGCAAGTCGCCGGCCGCCAGTCCGATCTCGCGAACCCGATCAGCCAGCCGCAAACTCGCCCAGCACGTCATCGAGGATCGACAGCCCCTCGGTGACTTCCGCGTCGCTGACGATGCACGGCGGCACCACGTGAATGCGATTCTCGACCACGAACGGCAGCAGACCCTTGGCGATCAGGGCGTTCTTGATCGTACCCATCGCCGCGGCCGGTAGCGGGGCGCGGGTCCGGCGATCGCTGACCAGCTCCAGCGCATGGAACACGCCGAGGCCGCGGGTTTCGCCGACGATGGCATGATCCCTCGCGAGCTGCTGGAGCCCGGCAGCCAGCGGACCGTTGCCGATGCGGTCGGCGTTTTCCACGATCCCTTCGTCGCTCATGGCGTCCAGCGTGGCGACGATCGAAGCCATCGCCAGCGGATGGCCCGAGTAGGTCAGCCCGCCGAAGAACATGTGATCGTCGAAATGGCGGCAGATCTCGTCGGAGATGATCACGCCCCCGGCCGGCACATAGCCGGAGTTGACCCCCTTGGCGAACACGATCAGATCCGGCCTGGCACCGAAGTGCGCGAGGGCGAACCAGCGCCCGGTGCGGCCGAAGCCGGCCATGACCTCGTCGAAGATCACCAGGATGCCGTACTGGTCGGCCAGTTGGCGGACACCTTCCAGATAGCCCTTGGGCGGAATCAGCACGCCGGCGGTGCCCGGAATCGACTCCAGCAGGATCGCGGCGATGGCGCTCGGCCCCTCGCATTCGATCACCCGCTTCAGGTGCTGCAGCGCGCGCTGGCACTCCTCTTCCTCGGTACCGGCCCAGAAGTCGCTGCGATAGAGGAAGGGGTTGAAGAAGTGCGCATGGCCGCGGGCGAACTCGTTGGGCACCCGGCGCGGATCGCCGGTGGCGACGATGGCCGAGCCGGTGTTGCCGTGATAGGAGCGGTAGGCCGACAGGATCTTGTCGCGACCGGTCACGCTGCGCGCCATGCGCATGGCGTTTTCGTTGGCGTCGGCGCCGGCGTTGGTGAAGAACACCTTGCCGAAGCCGGACGGCGCCCGATCGAGAATCCGCCTGGCCGCCTCGCCGCGAGCGAGGTTGGCGTGGGCCGGGGCGATGGTGGTCAGCTGCTCCGCCTGGGCCTGGATGGCGGCGATCACCTTGGGATGCTGGTGGCCGATATTGGTATTGACCAGCTGGCTGCTGAAGTCCAGGTACTCCTTGCCGGCGTAGTCCCACAGCCGGCAGCCCTTGCCCCCGGCGATCACCAGGGGCGACAGATTGCCCTGCGACGACCAGGAGTGAAACACGTGCCGGCGGTCGAGCCGATGGACATGCTCATTGGAAACGTCGTCGTTGATGAAGGTGTCGGTCATGGCAGGGTTCCTGTTGTGTGGCGTTCACTGTCTCGATCCAAGACTACGCTTTGTCTGAAAAATGCCTGCGCTCAACCATACGGCGTTAAAAATCGGCTGGTGCGCCAGCCCGGTCAAAATGCTCATTTACCCCTCGTAAACTGGAGCGCCAGCCCGGTCCTTTTTTCACCGATTTTTGCCTTGTCTGGCTATCGCTCGTCGATTTTTCAGACAGAGCTTAAGGGGCGATGGTTCGATCGCGTAGAGCCAGAATGCGGTGGCGACCGTGACAGTCACGGAAGGATGTCCCGACCTGGTTGCCGAACTGGCCCTACCCGGCGCGGTGTTGGCTGGGTAGGGTTGCTGATTCCACGATATCGGTGGCCAGGAAAACGGCGGGAGGAGTTCGTTCCCATGATGTCATCGATGCCGCTGCTGGGGGCGGCCATGGCGCTGGCGTGCTTCGCCGGAGTCGTCAGGGGCTACTGCGGCTTTGGCTTCGCCATGTTGCTGGCGCTGGGGCTGACGCTGCTGCTGCCGCCGGTCGAGGCGGTGCCGCTGGCGCTGCTGCTGGACCTCTTGACCAGCGTCGGCCTGTGGCGCCGGGCCAGCCGGCTGGCGGAGTGGGGCCTCCTGCGCCAGTTGCTGTGCGGCATGCTGGTGGCGACCGCCGTCGGGGTGAGCCTGATGGCCATGTTGCCGGCCGCGCCGATGCGGGTCGCCATTGCCGTGCTGGCGCTCCTTGGTGCGCTGGCGCTGCTGGTGCGTCCCGAACCGCTGGCCGGCGAGGATCCGGTGGCGGCCGTGTCGAGAGGGCAACAGGCGTGGTCCGGCGTTGTGGCTGGCGCCTTGTCGGGGTTATGCATGACACTGGCTTCTTCGGGTGGTCCGCCGCTGATGCTCTACCTGTTGCATCGGCGTCTCCCGCCGCTGGAATTACGTGCAATTGCTATCCTGTTCTTCGCCGCCAGCAGCAGTGCATCGCTGATCGGACTGGAGATGGCAGGGGCATTGGGGCGAGAGACCTGGGGGCGGGCGGCCTGGCTGCTGGTGCCGGCGCTGGTCGGCAACCTGTTGGGACAGTGGTACTTCGAGCGCTCGCCGCCGCGCTCGATGAAGCTCACCGTGGCGCCGCTGCTGATGGCGCTGTCGTTGTGGGTGCTGGCACGCGAGGCGTGGCAGGGTTAGTCGAGCTATCCGGGCGCTGGCGGCATGACATGGGATGGAGATCCCCTTTCTATCGAGTTATGAAGGAGAACAACGTGAGCGATGTCGTATTCATCACCGGGGCGACCTCCGGTTTCGGCCGTGCCGCAGCCCATCGTTTTGCCGCGGCCGGTTGGTCGCTGGTGCTGTCCGGTCGCCGTGGCGAGCGTCTGGAGGCGCTGAAGGCCGAACTGGCCGACAAGGTCGCGGTGCACACCATCGTGCTCGACGTGCGCGACGACGAAGCCGTGCAGAGGGCCGTCGACGCTCTGCCGGAAGCGTTCAAGCGGGTACGCACGCTGGTCAATAACGCCGGACTGGCGCTGGCGCCCCAGCCGGCACAGAAGGTGGCGCTGAAGGACTGGCACACCATGATCGATACCAACGTGACCGGGCTGGTCAACGTGACCCACGCGCTGCTGCCGACGCTGATCGAAGCGGGTGAAGGGGCGACGATCGTCAACGTGGGCTCCATCGCCGGTCAGTGGCCCTACCCGGGCAGCCACGTCTACGGCGCGTCCAAGGCGTTCGTTCAGCAGTTCAGCTACAACCTGCGCTGCGACCTGCAGGGTACCGGCGTGAGGGTCACCGATCTGGCCCCGGGCATGGCCGAGACCGAGTTCACCCTGGTGCGCACCGGTGGCGATCAGACCGCGTCCGACAATCTCTATCGGGGCACCACGGCGCTGACCGCCGAGGATATCGCCGAGCAGATGTTCTACATCGCGACACTGCCGGCGCACATCAACTTCAACCGCGTGGAAGTGATGCCGACGCGACAGGCCTGGTCGGCTTTTGCGGTCGATCGCGACGACTGACAATAGTTGCGACGACCGACAAGAGTCGCGACGCCGCCTCGGCGAGGGGCGCGGCCACAACGAGAAAGACCCGAGCCTGTCATTCGCAGGCTCGGGTCTTTTCGTTCAGGGCGGCTCCGGGCTTCGTCAGGCGCTCGGATTCTGCTCGATGCCCTGAACGTACCACGGTGCGCCGTCACGCAGCGCCCGTTTCAGGTGCCAGGTCTCGTTGAACTCGGTCTCCTCGCCGTTCTCCTCGAGCACGCCATGAAACAGCACGGTGGCTTCGGCTTCGTCCTTGAACTCCTGCACGCTGCCCAGTTCGGCGAACAGGCGCACGATTTCGGTGCGATTGTTGGCCGGTTGCTCCATGCGCTCCGCTTTCAGCAGGTTGTAGAGTTCGGGCGTGACGTACTCCTGAATCCGGCTCAGGTCGTTGTTGTCCCAGGCGCGCTGGAGGGTGGTGAAGTGCTCCTAGGCACCGGCCAGGAAACGATCGCGATCGAACCAGGCAGGCTCGGTGGCGC
>NZ_CEXLVS010000244.1:0-4378 GCF_982684285.1 Salinicola sp.
GACGGATCCCGACGAACCTGATCCGGCTAGTACCGGCGTAGGGATCAAGCGGAGGTCCGCGTCGAACGGTCCCCGATACCGCCCAACCGTGCCTCCCCCCGCCTACGCTGTGCGCCGGCCTGACCTCAACGTCATGCCCGAGGCACAAAGCACCATGAAATCACCACAGTTTCTCTCCGAGACCGCCCGCGTCGACAGTGCCGCCATCGCGCCGCTGCCCGCCTCGACCAAGATCTACGTCGAAGGATCGCGCCCCGACATTCGCGTCCCCATGCGCGAGATCGCCCTGTCGCCGACGCAGACGAAGAGCGGCCTCGAGCCCAATGCTCCGCTCACCGTCTACGACACCTCCGGGCCCTACACCGACCCGCAGGCCGACATCGACATCCGTCGGGGTCTGGCGCCCCTGCGTCGCCCCTGGATCGACGCGCGCGACGATACCGAGTGGCTCGACGGCCCCAGCTCCGCCTATGGGCGCCGGCGCGCCGAGGACCCCCGTCTCTCGACCCTGCGCTTTCAGCTCGCGCGCACCCCGCGCCGCGCCCGCCCGGGCACCAACGTGACCCAGCTCCACTATGCCAGGCAGGGTATCGTCACGCCCGAGATGGAGTTCATCGCCATCCGCGAGAACCAGCGTCGGCGTGAGGCCCGCGCTCTCGATACCGACCCGATGCTGGATCATCAACACCCCGGCGAATCCTTCGGCGCCAATCTGACTGACGAGATCACCCCGGAATTCGTGCGTGACGAAGTCGCACGCGGCCGCGCGATCATCCCCGCCAACATCAATCATCCCGAGAGCGAGCCGATGATCATCGGCCGCAACTTCCTGGTGAAGATCAACGGCAACCTGGGCAACTCGGCGGTGACCTCGTCGATCGAGGAAGAGGTCGACAAGATGACCTGGGGCATCCGCTGGGGTGCCGACACGATCATGGATCTCTCCACCGGCCAGAACATCCACGAGACACGGGAGTGGATCATCCGCAACTCGCCGGTGCCCATCGGCACGGTGCCGATCTACCAGGCGCTGGAGAAGGTCGACGGCGTGGCCGAGAACCTGACCTGGGAGATCTTCCGCGACACCCTGATCGAGCAGGCGGAACAGGGAGTGGACTACTTCACCATCCACGCTGGCGTCCGCCTGCATCACGTGCCGATGACGGCCAGGCGCGTCACCGGCATCGTCTCCCGCGGCGGCTCGATCATGGCCAAGTGGTGCCTGTATCACCACCGCGAGAGCTTCCTCTACACCCATTTCGAGGAGATCTGCGAGATCATGAAGGCCTACGACGTCTCGTTCTCGCTGGGTGACGGCCTGCGCCCCGGTTCCATCGCCGATGCCAACGACGAGGCCCAGTTCGCCGAACTGGAAACGCTGGGCGAATTGACCCGGATTGCCTGGCAGCATGACGTTCAAGTGATGATCGAAGGCCCCGGCCACGTGCCGATGCAGTTGATCAAGGAGAACATGGACAAGCAGCTCGAGTGCTGCGATGAGGCGCCCTTCTACACGCTGGGGCCGCTGACCACCGATATCGCCCCGGGCTACGACCACATCACCTCGGGTATCGGCGCGGCACAGATCGGCTGGTATGGCTGCGCCATGCTCTGCTACGTCACGCCCAAGGAGCATCTGGGCCTGCCCAACAAGGATGACGTCAAGACCGGCATCATCACCTACAAGATCGCCGCCCATGCCGCCGACTTGGCCAAGGGGCATCCGGGCGCCCAACGTCGCGACAACGCACTGTCGAAAGCCCGCTTCGAATTTCGCTGGGAAGATCAGTTCAATCTCGGTCTCGACCCGGACACGGCGCGCGCCTTCCACGACGAGACGCTGCCCAAGGACTCGGCCAAGGTGGCACACTTCTGCTCGATGTGCGGGCCGAAGTTCTGCTCGATGAAGATCACCCAGGAAGTGCGCGAGCGATTTGGTGGCGACACCGCCAATGCCGCCGGCGACGAGCGGGAGGCCGGCCTGCAGGAGCAGGCGGAGCGCTTCAAGCGGGAAGGCGGTGAGCTCTACCGGGAAATCTGATACCGCCTGTGCGAGCGGGCCTGCGTCTTCCGGGCGTCGACGCAGGTTTCACTACCGGCTCGATGCGCTGAGACTTTGGTCGCAATCAGGTTATATGCCATCCCGTTTTCGAATGGGCGGATCGCAAAAGGCCCGGGGATGCGTAGAATGCGCGCTTTTGCCCCCGGCAATTTCGCCTGCACAAGGAGCCCGCGCATGACATCAACGACCTCCCGGCCAAATCTGTGGCGACGCATTCCCCTGTGGCAGAAGATCATTGCTGGTCTGGTGCTGGGTGTTCTCGCCGGCGCGGTGATGGGCGAGCAGGCCAGCGTGTTCAAGCCGCTCGGCGATATCTTCATCAATGGCATCAAGATGCTGATCGTACCGCTGGTGTTCTCGACGCTGGTCGTCGGCATCACCGGCATGAGGGATCCCCAGAAGATGGGCCGCGTGGGTGCCCGCACCATCGCGCTCTATCTGGTCACCACCGCTTTCGCCATCGTCATCGGCCTGGTTGCCGCGACGATCTTCCAGCCGGGTGTCGGTGCCGATGCCTCGATGAGTGCCACGCAGCAAGCCAACGAGGCGCCATCGCTGGTGGATATCGTGGTCGGCCTGGTGCCGTCGAACCCGCTGCAAGCGATGATCGAGGGCAACATCCTGCAGATCATCGTCTTCGCCATCGGTCTGGGCATCTCGCTGATGATGATCGGCGAGAAGGGCGAGCCCGTCGTGCGGGTCTTCGAGAGCTTCGCCGAGGCGATGTACAAGTTGACCGCCATCGTCATGGCCTTCGCCCCCTTCGGCGTCTTCGGCCTGATGGCCAATGTTTCCGGTCAGTATGGGCTAGACGTGCTGCTGCCGCTGGCCAAGGTGATCGGCGTGGTCTATCTCGCCTGTCTCGTTCACGTGCTGGTCGTCTATACCGGACTGCTGAGCCTGGTCGGCCGGCTGAATCCGGTACGCTATCTGCAGGGCATCATCGACGCCCTGGTGGTGTCGTTCTCGTCGGCGTCGTCTTCCGGCACGCTGCCGGTCTCGATTCGCTGCGCGCAGAAGAACCTGGGCGTGTCGGAAGGCGTATCCAGTTTCGTGCTGCCGGTGGGCGCGACCATCAACATGGATGGCACGGCGATCTACCAGGGGGTGGCGGCCCTGTTCGTCGCCCAGCTGGTGGGGGCCGACCTCTCGATGATGGACTACGGCATGATCGTGCTTACCGGCACGCTGGCCTCCATTGGAACGGCTGGCGTCCCCGGCGCCGGGCTGATCATGCTGTCGATCGTGCTGGCGCAGATCGGCCTGCCGCTGGAGGCGATCGGCGTCGTCGCGGGTGTGGACAGGATCCTCGACATGGCGCGGACCAGCGTCAACGTGGCCGGCGATCTGATGGTGACGACGCTGGTCGGCAAGAGCGAAAAGGAGCTGGATCTGGAAGTGTACAACCGGCCCGGCAAAGCCTGAGCGATAGCCTCTGCCCCCCTCTCCGAACGACAGCGGCCCCGGTTTCTGCCGGGGCCGCTGGATGAAGAGTCCTCGCTGGGCACTCAATGCCCGAAAGACTCGATATACCGGGATTCAGCACTGACTAGTGGCGTGGTTTGGTGGCATCCTTCAGATTGCCTTTGGCGGACTTGGCATCCCCCTTGGCCTGCTGGGCCTTGCCCTTGCTTTCGAGTTCGCGATCCTTGGTCATCTTGCCAGCGGCTTCCTTCACCTTGCCGGCTGCCTTGTCGACCTTGCCTTCCGTCTTGTCCGACTTCGAGTGCGTCGTCATGGGTGCTACCTCGTTATCCGTGGATATCCTTATCCGTCCGCCGTCGTTTTCGATGCGAAGAGCTCGGAACGGCGAACGTAAACTCAGAGTAGTTCGCCACGGGGAAGCCGAAACGGGAGATTGGTAAAGATTTGTTCTGGCGAAGCGGCCTCATGGCGGACGGATATCATCCGGGACGATCGTTACGGGAGCGCGGGGAAGAAACGAAAGAGAGCGCAGTGGATCGACGAGAGCCGCCCGGTGGCAGGCGGCTCGACAGGCAACCGAGCGGGAACGATCAAGTGCGCGAGGTCACTTCCAGCAGATGGTAGCCAAACTGGGTCTTGACCGGTCCGTGGACCTCGTTGACCGCACCATTGAATACGACCTCATCGAACTCCTTGACCATCTGGCCACGCCCGAAGGTACCGAGTTCGCCACCCTGACGCCCGGAGGGGCAGGTAGAGTGCTGACGGGCCACTTCGGCAAAATCGCTGCCGGCTTCGATCTGCTGCTTGAGCTCGAGACACTGCTGTTCGCTGTCGACGAGAATATGGCGGGCGCTGGCCTGTGCCATGACATCACTCCTGAATCTTGAT
>NZ_CEXLVS010000244.1:4388-6151 GCF_982684285.1 Salinicola sp.
AACACGCCACCCGGCGTCACCGCCGATTTCCGAACCGTCACTGCCCCTCGAACCGACGCGCCAGGTAGCGATTGATATCGGCGGACTCATACATCCACTCGACCTCGCCATTTCCATGGTCGATGCGCAGGCACGGCACCATGGTGCGGCCCCCGCCCGCCATGAGCTCCTGGCGGCGCTCCGGGTCACGCTGGGTGTCGCGCAGTTCGATGGGCAGCGCCAGGCGTTGAATCTGGTGGCGGACGCGATGGCAGAATGGACAGCTCATGAAATGATAGAGCGCCAAGTCCCGACAGGCGCGATCGACGGCAGCCTGAGCGTCGGCGGAACGCTCGATGGGAGTCGCTGAGAACATGGTCTTGAACCACCTCCTGATTCGGTCGGACATGAGATATGACGCCACCTTCCCGTCTGTCGTTCAGTTGACCGGCACCGATGCCTCATCGCCATCAGACTCGGCCGCCTCACTGGCGGCCTGGTCGATCGCAGCGGCATCCTGATCGTCGACCAGGACCGGAATCGTCAGCGGCGCATCGGTCGGCATCGTCACGCTCGCGGGTGGCACCGCCTCGATGGGCGCGGGCACGTAGCGCTGAGCCGGCGGTTCGGGAGGGAGCAGGAAGTCGCTGGAGACCAGCGGTTGCGCCCGCTGGGCGTCACCTGGAAGCCGCAGGGTCGCCTGGATCAGCGGCGACGCGAACTGATCCCGAAACTCCTGCCGTGAAATCCTCCCGCTCCCATCCGCATCCAATGTGTGCCAGTCGCCCCCCAACCCCAGCCGTTCGACGTCCAGCGGCAACAACGAACCATCGGCATCGCCATCGGCGGTATCGAAGACGTTGTCGGCGCTGACCTGGCCGCTCCCCTGGGCCGCCGGCCGGTCGACGACGACGTCAGGGTTCGTCGTGCTGGAAGCGCAAGCCGTCAGCCATAGCATCACGGGGATCGACACCAGCCACCCACGCGGCCACCCTGCGGCTCCCGTACTCCTCACCGTAGTGGGATTCATCCCCTTTGCATTCATCCGTTCGTCTCCCTCGAGATTCGTACCCGATGCCGACGGCGTCATCATCGCCGCGGATTCCGCAGCGAGCCGTCGTCCAGCCGCTGCTGCCAGTTCTGCCACAGACTCAGCCGGCTCGATTCGCCGACTTCACGCCCGCCTCCACCCAGTTTGCTGATCCAAAGATGACTGCCGTTGAAGCTGTAGATCGGGAGCAGATCGTTGCGGCTGGAGGCCGGCTCGATCCGTTTGTCGATGTTGTCCAGCACCACCGGCGGCGTCGCCGCGCTGGGTGCCCAGGTCACCACCATATGGAACTGGTCGTAGGGAATGTACTTGACGTAATGCAGGCGCAGTTGATTGTCCGGCACGCCGAGCTCGCGCAGCGTCAGGTACTTGGCCATGGCGAAATCCTCGCAATCCCCCGCGCCGACACCGAGAAACTCGAATGGCGTGGCCCAGTAATCCTCCACCTGCCAGACATCGACATCGTCGACGAAACGCAGCTGATTGAAGAAGTCGTTGACCCCCTTGAGCTGGGTCTCGACCGACCGCCCCTGCAGTTGGTCGATCAGCACCGGCCACTGCTGGATACGCTGCCATCCCGCCTGGCCATAGATCGAGACCACCTCCTGTCGCGGCGGCAACTTCGGCAAGGCCTGGACCAGGTGGCCGAACTGGAACATGCCCAGCAGACAAAGCAGACCCAGGAGCGCCGGGCCCGGGCCCGGGAATGCTTCGAGCGAACCCTGGAGATCGA
>NZ_CEXLVS010000245.1:0-6072 GCF_982684285.1 Salinicola sp.
GACGAACTGCTGGTCGACGGGTTCGAGCGCGTCGAGGCGGCGCGCCTGGCCGGCGACCCGGTCAGCCTGACCTACTTCGAAGCGGGCACCCTGGCGGCACTGGCGGCGATCGCCGACGCCCGCCCCCAACTGGCCATTCTCGAGGTGGGGCTGGGCGGCCGGCTGGATGCGGTCAACGTGATCGACAGCGACGTGGCGATCATCACCACCATCGCCCGGGATCACGCGGATTTTCTCGGCACCGATCTCGAGGGTATCGGCTTCGAGAAGGCCGGTATCCTGCGCGAGGGGCGCCCGGCGGTGTTCGGCAGCCGGCAGTTGCCGGCCAGCGTCTCATGTCGCGCCGAGTCGCTTGGCGTCGCCGCCTACTGGCTTGGCCGCGATTTCGATCACGCCGAAGCGGGCGATGGTGAATGGTCCTGGCAGGGGCGGCCGGAAGCGGAGGGTCGCTATCGTCTCGATAGCTTGCCCGACCCGGGGTTGCCGCTGGACAATGCCGCCGTCGCCCTAAAGGCCCTGAGCCTCTGCGGTGTGCCGCCACGAGAGGCCGACTCTCGCCTGGCGATGTCGACCGTGGCGTTGGCGGGCAGGCTGCAGTGGCTGGGGAACTGGTGCTTCGACGTGGCGCACAACCCGCATGCGGCCCGTTACGTGGGATCGCGGCTGGCCCGGCGTCCGCGACCGGTACGCCGTATCGGACTGCTCGGCGTGCTCAGGGACAAGGAAGCCGAGGCGCTGATCGAGGCGCTGGCGCCGGTGGTCGACGTGTGGCTGCCGGTGGGCTTGTCGGGCCCCCGTGGCCGCACGGGTGAGGAGCTTGCCACGGTCGTCGCCGCGCTGGGCGGGAAGACATTGTCGGCGGCATCGTCGCCGGCGGCGGCCGTCGACTGGCTGGCGCCACGTCTTGCGCCGGATGAAGAAGTGTTAGTATGCGGTTCGTTTCTGACCGTGGCCGGCGCGCTCGAGGCGCTCCAGCTCCGGATGAATGACGACGCGTAGTGAATTCGATCACAGCATGATCGAGCGGCTGTCGAAGCATGTCTAAGGAGGTCCAGGTCCTATGAAGTATGGATGGCGTGAACGTATCAGTGGCGCGGTCATTCTCGTCGCGCTGGGGGCCATTTTTCTGCCGATGCTGTTCGACGATCCCGAACCGCGCCAGCAGGAGCCGGGCCCGGTCATGGTGATCGAACAGCCGATCGAGGGGGGCGAGACACGTCAGCGCATCATCGAGTCACCGCAGCCGCCCAAGTCGGTCGCCACCAACGGTGGCACCAGCGCCGGCAGTGGCGGTACGGATGGCGCTCCCGTGCCGGAGCCGGATACGCGCAGCCAGCTGGGTGCCGGCGGCGACGACTCGTTTGGCCAGAACGGCGCTGCCGGCGGCGGATCGTCCGCCAATGACGGTGATGATCCGATCGCCGATATCGCGCAGTCCGAACAGCCGCAACCGGCGTCCCGCCAGCCCGAGCCGGAACCGGAGCCTGAACCTGAACTGGCCAAGCCCGCCGCCAGCCAGTCGTCTTCTCCGCAGCAGGCTTCGACGTCCGAGCGTACTCCCGCGAGCAGCGATGGTGGCTGGGTGGTCCAGGTCGGCAGCTTCGGCCAGTCAGACAACGCCACACGGTTGGCTGCCAAGCTCAAGGAGCAGGGTTTCGCGGCATATTCCCAGCCCCGGGACAACAACCTGACCACGGTCTACGTGGGGCCGTTCTCGTCGTCGGACGCTGGCGAGAAGGCGCGCTCCGAGCTCAAGCAGGCCGCCAATATCCAGGGGCTGCTGATCCGCAAGCCGGGTAGCTGATGACACTGACCTGGCTCGACTATGCCTTCCTGCTGGTATTGACGATATCGATGCTGGCAGGTTTCATGCGTGGCCTGGTGCGAGAGGCGCTGGGACTCGGGGCCTGGATCGTGGCGTTGCTGGCGGCGCGGATATTCGCCCAACCGATCGCCGATCTGCTGGCGCCCTACATCTCCCACCCCGACGCACGACTGGTACTGGGTTTCGTGCTGATCATCTTCGTGGTGGTGATGATCTGCGGCTTCATCATCCGGCTGCTCAATGCGGCGGTCGAGTGGGTCGGCATGGGCTTCTTCAATCGCCTGGCCGGCGCGGCCTTCGGCCTGGCCCGGGGAGCGGCGATCCTGGTGATCGTCACCGTCGTCATCGGGCTGACGCCGCTGGCGCAGCTGCAGGCGTGGCAGCAGGCGCAGTTGAGGCCGTCATTCGAATCCCTGCGCGAGTGGGCGGTGGTGCAGTTGCAGGGCTGGGACGTCGATACGACGGCTGCGGAGGACGCCATGCGGCAACTGCCGATGACGCTGCCGCAAAGCGACAATTCTTCATCCAGTCAGAACGGCCGGGGTGTGACCATTCCGATCCCCGGTCCGACCGAAAAACCGGCGCCCTGAAGGAAGCGATGAACGAATAGACGAGCGGCATGAAGTGCCAGATGCCCGGAGCGCAGGACCGCAACTCAGGGGTCATGTCGAGGGTTTCGATCTGGCGACTCGCCCGTGCAGACATTCGTGCACTGTTTCCCGGAAGGGTGCGACCAAGCGAGGTAAGGCGGCATGTGCGGTATCGTAGGCCTCATGGCCAATGAAGCGGTCAATCAGTTGATCTATGACGCATTGACGGTTTTGCAGCACCGCGGACAGGACGCCGCCGGCATGATGACCTGGGATGAGGGTCGCTTTCTGCTGCGCAAGAACAACGGGTTGGTGCGTGACGTGTTTCATACGCGCCACATGAAGCGTCTGCAGGGCCACCTGGGGATCGGCCATGTGCGCTACCCGACCGCGGGCTCCGCGAGCGAGGCCGAGTCCCAGCCGTTCTACGTCAATTCGCCCTACGGCATCACCCTGGCCCACAACGGTAACCTGACCAACTCGGAACAGCTCAAGCAGGAGCTGTTCTCCTCCGACCTGCGTCACATCAACACCAGCTCCGACTCCGAGGTGCTGCTCAACGTGTTTGCCCACGAATTGGGCAAGCAGGGGCTATACCTCACCCCGGAAGACATCTTCGACGCGCTGCGCCGCGTCCATCGTCGCTGCAGTGGCGGTTACGCGGCGGTCGCGATCATCAACGGCTTCGGTCTGGTGGCGTTCCGCGACCCCCATGGCATCCGGCCGGTGGTCTACGGCACGCGCCAGACCGCCGAGGGCCAGGAGGTGATGATCGCCTCCGAGTCGGTGGCGCTCGACGTCGCCGGCTTCGAGCTGGTGCGCGACCTGGCACCGGGCGAAGCGATCTTCGTCGACATGGACAAGAACATCCACACGCAGCAGTGTGCCGACAAGCCGCGGCTGACACCGTGCATCTTCGAGCACGTCTACCTGGCGCGTCCCGACTCCATGCTCGACGGTGCCTACGTCTACGGCACCCGGATGCAGATGGGGCGCAAGCTGGGCGACCGCATCCAGCGGGAATGGCCGGACCACGATATCGACGTGGTGATCCCGATTCCGGATACCTCCCGGACCACGGCGCTGGAGTTGGCCCAGCACATCGGGGTGACCTTCCGTGAAGGTTTCATGAAGAACCGCTACATTGGGCGGACCTTCATCATGCCGGGCCAGACCCAGCGCAAGAAGTCGGTCCGCCAGAAGCTCAACGCCATCGCCAGCGAGTTCGAAGGCAAGAACGTGCTGCTGGTGGACGACTCCATCGTGCGTGGTACGACCTGCAAGCAGATCATCCAGATGGCGCGGGACGCCGGTGCCAACAAGGTCTACTTCGCTTCCGCCGCGCCGGCGGTGCGCTATCCCAACGTCTACGGCATCGACATGCCGGTGGCTACCGAACTGGTCGCTCACGGTCGTACCGATGCCGAGGTGAGCGAACTGATTGGCGCCGACAAGCTGATCTATCAGGATCTGGAGGATCTCAAGGCCGCCTGTCGTGAAGTCAATCCGGCACTGGACGATTTCGACTGTTCCGTCTTCGACGGCAGCTACGTGACCGGCGATGTCGACGAGGCCTATTTCGCCGCGCTGGAGGCTTCGCGCAACGATGCCGCCAAGCAGCGCGAGAGCCTCAACGCCGTGGTCGACCTGCACAACGATATCGAAGACGATTGAACCTTCCGACCCGATGATTCGCTCATCGGGTCCTGCTTTCAGGAGCTGCAGGATGAGTTTTGACGACGACCTCACGCCGGGGTTGGAGACGTTCGGCCTGGAGACGCTGGCGATCCGCGCGGGGCACGAGCGCACCCACGAGCAGGAGCACGGGGAGCCGATCTTCCCGACTTCCAGCTTCGTCTACGGCAGCGCTGCGGAGGCGGCGCGCAAGTTCAAGGGCGAGGAACCGGGCAACGTCTACTCCCGCTTCACCAACCCCACGGTACGCACCTTCGAACGGCGTCTGGCGGCGCTCGAGGGCGGCGAGCGCTGCGTCGCCACCAGCTCCGGCATGGCCGCGATCCTCTCCACCGTGCTGGCGCTGTTGGAAGCGGGCGACGAAGTCATCGTGTCGCGCTCGGTGTTCGGCTCGACCATCGCCCTGTTCGACAAGTATCTCGCCAAGTTCGGCGTGGTGCCGCGGTATGTCGAACTCAACGATCTGGCGCAGTGGGAAGCGGCGATCACGCCCCGGACCAGACTGCTTTTCGCGGAGACGCCGTCGAACCCGCTCAACGAGCTGGTCGACATCGCGGCGCTGGCCGAACTGGCCCACCGCCACGGCGCCTGGCTTGCGATCGACAACTGCTTCCTCACCCCGGCGCACCAGCGGCCGCTGGAGCTGGGGGCGGACCTGGTCATCCACTCGGCGACCAAGTATCTCGACGGTCAGGGCCGGGCGATCGGCGGGGCGGTCGTGGGGCGGGACCAGGAGCTCGAGCAACTCTACGGCGTCGTTCGCACCTGCGGCCCGTGCATGAGCCCGTTCAACGCCTGGATCTTCCTCAAGGGGCTGGAGACGCTCAGCCTGCGGATGGAGGCCCACAGCCGCAACGCGCTGGCATTCGCGGAGTGGCTGGAGTCGCAGCCGGCCATCGAGCGTGTCCACTACAGCGGCCTCGGGAGCCACCCGCAGCATGCGCTGGCCAGGCAGCAGCAGCGGGGCTTCGGGGCGGTGATGGGGCTCGAGGTGAAGGGCGGCCAGGAGGCGGCGTGGACGGTGATCGACAACACTCGCCTGATGTCGATCACCGGCAACCTGGGGGACGTCAAGACCACCATCACCCATCCCGGCACCACCACCCATGGCCGTCTCAGCGACGAGCAGCGCGCTTCCGCCGGCATCCGGGACGGCCTGATTCGCATCGCCGTCGGGCTGGAGACGCTAGACGATCTCAAGGCCGATGTCGCACGCGGGCTGAAATTGCTCTAGCCGGCGAGGGGGCCGGCCTGGCGCGTCAGGTTGGTGGGCGCTAACCTGGGGTGCCCGATAAGGCGCCTTCCCAAAGGGAGCAAGGCTCCGGCGGTTGCGCTGGAGCCTTGTCGGTTTTGACGGTCGGGTTTCGGTTGGCCATTGCTATCTATTGTTCGTTCGTGGGGCCATACTGACGTTGTCACGTCGGCCTGGCTGGCTGAAATCATCATCACGTGGGTCGCAGCCGCCGGGTTGACCAACTGGGTCGTATTCGGGCGAGGAAAATGTGATGAGCAAAGGACGAGACAGCAAGAAGGACACCAAGAAGAAGCCCCTCCTGACAGCCAAGGAGAAGAAGGCTGCAAAGGCCTCCAAAAAGTCCGATAGCAGCATATTCAGTCATTGAAAGCGAAGCGGCCATCGATTCCTCGATGGCTTTGACGATATCTGCCCACCACACCGACTGTCATGTCAGGTATTGATGGCCGCGCTGCCTCGCGTCCGGGTGGCAGCGCGTTCCCCCTCGTTCTTCCCTCGATGCGATGTACGCCGGTGCGTCCGCGGAAGGCTCCGTCGGCTGTCGCCGAGATGAGGCGGGAAACCGGCTCGTGTCTCCGTCTTATTGTTTCCCGCTCGTCACCAATCATTTTACGGATCCCGCTCTAGCTTCCTGACCGTGAGGCAGTATGCTGAATCGGGACGAATGGGAGATACGCCGTGTGGGGTAATACGCGATCGGGTTGGGG
>NZ_CEXLVS010000246.1:0-6021 GCF_982684285.1 Salinicola sp.
AACGACGTCGTTCTGGCGACCAAGGCCAATGCGCGCATTGGTGCCGGTCCGAACGATGTCGGCCTGTCGCGCATCCACATCATGGATGCACTGGAGAGCAGCCTCAAGCGGCTGAAGACCGACCATATCGATCTCTACCAGATCCACCGCTGGGACCCGCTGACGCCGATCGAGGAAACGCTCGGCGCGCTCGACGACGCGGTGCGACAGGGCAAGCTGCGCTATATCGGCGCCTCCAACCTGGCGGCCTGGCAGCTGATGAAGGCGCTGGGCGCCTCCGCGCAGGAGGGGCTTGCCCGCTTCGTCTCCGTGCAGGCCTATTACTCGCTCGCCGGTCGCGGCGTCGAGGATGAACTGGCGCCGGCGATGCGCGACCAGGGGCTTGGCATGCTGTGCTGGAGCCCGCTGGCGGGCGGGTTGCTATCGGGCAAGGTGACCCGCGAGGGTGCTGCCGCCGATTCCCGTCGCGGTCGTCGTGGCGCCGCCAATCAGTTCCCGCCGGTCGACGAGGACCGGGTGTTCGACATCATCGACGTGCTTCGTGGCACCGCCGACAAGCGCAATGCCACGCCCGCGCAGGTGGCGCTGGCCTGGCTGTTGTCGCGGCCGGTGGTCGACAGCGTCATCGTCGGCGCCAAGCGGGTCGACCAGCTGACCGACAATATCGGCGCCGTCGACGTCGCGCTCGACGCAGAGGATCTCGCCGCGCTCGATGCGGTCAGTGCCGAGGCGCCGCGCTATCCGAACTGGGTCTTGACCTATAACGCGGCGAGCCGTTTCCCGAAGGATCATCCGGTCGCCGGGCCGAGCTGGGTCGGCGGCGAAACACCGCTGCGCGCCGAATAGGGAGAACCCGCCATGCCGAAGACGATGCGCGCCTGGCAGCTCGACAGGCTGGGCGGAAAACTCGAACTCGTCGAACGCCCCGTGCCCGAGCCGCACGCGGGCAGCGCCCTGATCGAGATCGAGGCGGTGATCCTGCCGTCCTATCTGCAGGATTACGTCGAGGGTAAGCTCCCCACCTATATCGCGCCGGACCGCCCCTTCACGCCGGGCAGCAATGCCGTCGGGCGGGTGGCGGCCATCGGGCGCGACGTGTGGCATATGAAACCTGGCCAGCGCGTGCTGCTGTCTTCGCATTTTACCGCCGGCGAGAATGTCGCCGATCCGGCGCAGGCCTTGCTCGGCATCACCTCGTTCGGCGGGTCGAGTTCAGCCATGCAGGCCGACTGGCCGGACGGCACGCTGGCCGACTACGCGCTGTGGCCGGTCTCGGCGGTAACGGTGGCGGAAGGGCTCGATTCCGTGCCGGCCGACATCCTGGCCTCTGCCGCGCGCTTCGCCGTGCCCTATGGCGGGCTCAAGCGGGGAAGGCTCGCGGCGGGAGAAACGGTCGTGATCTCTGGAGCAACAGGCGCTTATGGCAGCGCGGCGGCGCTGGTCGCGCTGGCACTGGGTGCCGGACGGGTTGTCGCCACCGGCCGCAATGCATCCGCGCTGGCCGCGCTTGCAGAGGTCGCTGGCCCCAGAGTGCGCACCGTGGTGCTCAGCGGCGGCGTGAAGACCGACGCATCCGCCCCGCGCGATGCCGCTGACGGCCCGATCGCGCTGGCCTTCGACATGGTCGGCCAAGCTGGCGATCCGTCAGCCACGCTGGCGGCGCTCGAAAGCCTTTCGCGCAACGGGCGGCTGGTGCTGATGGGTTCGATGACGGTACCGCTGCCGATCAACTACCTTCAGGTCATGAGCATGGGGTTGGAGATCATCGGCAACTTCATGTATCCGCGCACCGCGCTCGCCGACCTATTCGCGCTCGCCCGCGCCGGGTTACTGGACCTGTCCGCGATCCAGTCCCAGTCCTTCCCGCTGGACGCACTGACGGAGGCGATGGCAGCCGCGCGTGTTGCGGGCAACATCAATTCTGTCGTCGTACACTCCAGATCAGCGTGAAGATTGATGCAATCCGCATACACGGCACCCCGGACAAACAGCACCGAACCATCGGCGCTGATCGAGAACTGAGTCGAAAGTATCCGAGGTGGGTCAACGACGACTATTCCACCAATGCCCGCCGAAACCTGAACGTCGGCAAACGGCAATGTTTAGCCGAGGAGAAAGGATTACCGGCTCGCTTCGCGAGGCCGCTTGTCGGCGCTCGAAAACCGGAACCGCCAGCGCCTCGGTGCGAACCGGAGGGTTCTCATCACCTCCCCCGCCTCGCGCTTTATGCCGGACATGAAAAAGCCGGCTACTCGAGCCGGCTGGTTCAGAATTCGTGGCGGAGGGGGAGGGATTGCTGGCGCTTGTCGGCGCTCGAAAACCAAAATCACGAGCGCCTCGGTGCGAACCGGAGGGTTCTCATCACCCCCCCGCCTCGCGCTTTATGCCAGACATGAAAAAGCCGGCTACTCGAGCCGGCTGATTCAGAATTCGTGGCGGAGGGGGAGGGATTCGAACCCTCGAAGCCTTTCGACTTACACACTTTCCAGGCGTGCTCCTTCGACCACTCGGACACCCCTCCACATTGTCGTCCTTCCCGTGGCGGCCTTGCCGCTGCGTTCAGAACGGCGCACATAGTAACGAGCTAAACCCGTGATAGCAAGCCGTTTTTCCTTTTCCGACGACCTTTTACGATCTCTCCGCAACGGAGAGCTCGGCGCTAGCGCCACCGCTCCAGATACGCCTCCGGGTCACGCACCGGCGCATCAGGGTAGCGCCCGCCGACCTGGCCAAGGTAGAGATAGCCGATCAGCTCTTCATGCTCGCCGAGACCGAGGCCGCGCCAGACTGTCCTGTCATGGGCGTAGGTGCCGGTGCGCCACATCGCCCCCAGCCCTTGCGCGAAAGCCGCGTAGAGCATGGCATGGGCCGCACAGCCGGCCGAGATGAGCTGCTCGACTGGCGGCACCTTGGGAAGATCCGGGGTGATGCGCGCGATCACGGCAATGATCATCGGCGCCCGCTTGGGTTTCTTGCGGGCGGCGTCGAGGCTGCCGTCATCGATATGCGGGTTGGCCTGATAATCGGATCGGGCGAACAGCTCACCCAGCCGATCGAGCCCCTCGCCGCTGATCTCGATGAAGCGGTACGGCGTCATTTCCTTGTGGTCCGGCGCCCGCAGTGCAGCACGGTAGATGGCGTCGAGCCGCTCGGCGGTTGGTGCCGGCGCGGCCAGCTTGCCCATCGAGCGACGCTGGTGCAGTAGCGTCATGGCATCCATGTCTGACTCCTCTGAGACATCGGTGGTGAAACGCGGCGGATCGCCCGACTCTACGTCAAAAGCGCTACTGCCGCAGCAGCCGCGCCGGCAGCTCCGGCGTCCAACCCGGCGTGGCCCGCCACGGGTTGATGTCGAGCCCGCCGCGGCGCACGTAACGCGCCATCACCAGCAGCTCCTGCGGGCGGCAGCGCTCCATCAGGTCGACGAAGATGTGCTCGACGCAGTGCTCGTGAAAATCCTGATGCTGGCGATAGGAGACGAGATAGCGCAGCACCGCAGCCCGGTCGAGTCGCGGGCCACGATAGGCGATCAGCACACTGCCCCAGTCCGGCTGACCGGTGACCGGGCAGTTGGACTTGAGCAGATGCGAATGCAGCGTCTCCTCGACGATATCGATCTCGTCGCAGGCCAGCAGGCCCGGCGCCGGCGTGTAGCGATCGATGACGACATCGAGATCGTCGATGCACTCACCCGGCAGCGGCGCCGCCGCGAGCGCGGCGTCGTCGACACCGAACAGCTCGACGGTGACCGGGGCACCGGCCGCGGCGCTCAAGTCCCGTTGCAGCAGCTCGATCACCGCGTCGCGCCCGGCGAACGTGGTCTGGTTGAAGCCGTTGAGGTAGAGCTTCCAGGATTTGGATTCGATCAGGCAGGGCGAATCCGCCGGCAGCCGGAAGCGCGCCACCGCGACCACCGGCTTGCCGCGCGGGTCGAGCCAGGAGAGTTCGAAGGCCCACCACTCGTCGCCACCGACGAACGGCAGTGACGACGCCTCGATCCCCAGCGGCGCCCGGTTGGCGGCACGTTCGATGGGGAACAGCAGCGACGCATCGTAGCGGTCGGGATAGGCGGAGTCGCGACCCAGCGGCGCCTCGGCGAGGGTCTCCGGACGCGGTGTGCTCATGACCGAATCCCCTTGCCGCGGTTGAGCATCCACAGCGCCAGACACCAGAACGCCACGATGAAGGCGGCGATGGCGATCAGCGCCCCGCTCACCGGAATGTCGGAGATGCCGAGGATGCCGTAGCGGAAGGCGTTAACCATATAGAGGATCGGGTTGATCATGGTCACCTTCTGCCAGAACTCCGGCAGCAGGTCGATCGAGTAGAACACGCCGCCCAGGTAGGTCAGCGGGGTGAGCACGAAGATCGGAATGATCGAGATATCGTCGAACTTCTTGGCCAGCAGCGCATTGATGAAGCCGCCGATCGAAAACAGCAACGCGGTCATCACCACCACCATCAGGGTCAGGAACGGATGGTGCAGGTCCAGATGGGTGAAGAACAGCGATACCACCGTCACGATCAGACCGACGCCGAGCCCACGCGCCGCGCCACCGATGACGAAGCCGGCCAGGATGACCCAGTTGGGCATCGGCGAGACCATCATCTCCTCCACGCTGCGCTGGAACTTGTTGGAGAAGAACGATGACGCCACGTTGGAGTAGCTGTTGGTGATCACCGACATCATGATCAGGCCGGGCACGATGTAGGACATGTAGGAGATGCCGTGCATCTCGCCCACGCGGGAACCGATCAGGTTGCCGAAGATGATGAAGTACATCGTCATGGTGATGGAGGGAGGCACCAGCGTCTGCGGCCAGATCCGCACGAAGCGGCGAACCTCCTTCACCACCATGGTCCAGAGCGAAATCAGCAGTTGCCGGGTATTCAAGACGCCGTCTCCTTGGCCTGGGCGGATGTTTCGGATGGACCGTCGATGCCTGTCGTGGCATCCGGCTGCGAGGTCATCGAGACGAACAGCTCTTCCAGACGGTTGGCGCGATTACGCATCGACAGCACCCGCACGCCCTGAGCGGTCAGTTGCTGGAAAGCATCGTTGAGATCGGTGCCCTTGCGCACGGAGAGCGCCAGCTGGTGCGAATCGACCCGCTCGGCATCGAAGCCCTCGATCCTGGGGGCGACGTCCAGCGGCTCGGCAAGATCGAGCAGGAAGGTCTCGGTATCCAGTTCGGTCAGCAGGCCTCGCATCGAGGTGTTCTTGATGATCTCGCCCCGGTTGATGATGGCGATATTGCGGCACAGGCTCTCGGCTTCCTCGAGATAGTGCGTGGTCAGGATGATCGAGGTGCCCTCCTCCTCGTTGATCCGGCGCATGTACTCCCACATGCTGCGACGCAGCTCGATATCCACCCCGGCGGTGGGTTCGTCGAGAATCAGCAGGCGCGGCCGGTGGATCAACGCTCGCGCGATCATCAGACGACGTTTCATGCCGCCCGAGAGCATACGGGCGGAGCCGTTGCGCTTGTCCCACAGGCCGAGGTCCTTCAGCAACCGGTCGCAACGCGGTCGGGCCTCCTTCATCGGCATGCCATAGTAGCCCGCCTGGGTCATGACAATATCTTCGACCTTCTCGAACTGGCTGAAGTTGAACTCCTGCGGCACCACGCCAAGCGCGTACTTCGCCTTGGCAAAATCCTGGTCGATGTCGATGCCGAATATCTTCACCTGCCCCGCCGTCTTCTGGACCAGCGAACAGACGATGCCGAGCGTGGTGGACTTGCCCGCGCCGTTGGGGCCGAGCAGTGCAAAGAAATCGCCCTGAGCGACATCGAGATCGATGCCCTTCAGGGCCTCAAAACCATTACCGTAGACTTTGGTCAGTCCGCGGATGGACAGTGCCGGTTCTGCCATCAGGGATTCCTGCCGTATGTGATAGATCGGGATTCACGAAAATCGTGTGAGACTGAAGTGCCAAGCAATATGGGGGCGATTCATCGCGCTTCAATCTTTAGCAGACGAATCAACCATGCTGCGTCAGCGATCATCCGATAACCGCCG
>NZ_CEXLVS010000247.1:0-6019 GCF_982684285.1 Salinicola sp.
GTAGCGTCAGAATCCCGAAGAAGAGCCCCACGACCAGACCCGCCGTCACCCCGAAGCCGATCACCATTATGGTGCTGATACCACTGACGACCCCGAAGCCCCCATGATCTTCTGATTGTCGGCGCTCAGCGTCTGCCCCAGCCGCCTGGCGCGCGCTGACTCGGTCAACTTGCGCATGCCGTCCCAGATCGAGAGCATACCGCTTGCCACACTCAGCAGACCGCTCCCCAGCTTCCAGGTATCGCCGTTAATGATTCTGCTCAACGCCCCTTCGGTACCGGGGCCCATGCTGGCAACTCGAATCGCCTGATACCCCTCGGCAGCTCCCATGCCTGCGCTAAGTAAACCGACACCTGAACTAAACAAACGGTTCCAGTCGGCACCGCTGTTTGTATCGTCCGGAACCTCTAGGCGAACTATTCTAAGTTAGGCACCCAACGACTGCCGGATCGAGTCCGAAGCATGGAATTGTCGTTGTCACGACAACACCGTTCCCTTCTACCGGAGCGAAGATGATTTAATAAAAAAACCCATGGAAAATGCCATGGGTCTTAATTCTAAACTCACACGCCACAATCTTGGCAAAACAGCAACCTCAATTGGCACGGCGAATAAATCCACCACCAACCTGAACATTATTTTCTCTCTGCCATTCTTTGGATTGACGAAGAGCTTCGTCGATCTGCTCTTGGGTCATTTCCTTGGCGATACGCCGTTTACCTTCGACACCAGCAGACCCAACCAGATCATAGTACTTATAAGCTTTAACCAAGTCTCTTTTAGTACCCACCCCTTTTTCATAAGCACTTGCCAATCCAGACACCCCAAGCAAGTTACCTTTTTCGTACTTTGTAAAAACAGCCTTTTTTAACCAATAAAAGTATTTACAGTCATTTTCGGAAACACCCTCTCCTTCCCCGTACATATGGGAGAGTTGTCCTGCAGAAACTCCATCACCGGCATCACCAGCTTTACTCAACCAGTAGACCCCCTTATCCACATCGTAAGGATAAAGCTTTTCCCATTTCTCATCCAAGTAAGACATGCCTAGCATACGCTGAGCTAGAATATAACCTTCCTGGGCAGCTTGTGTCGCTAGCTTTCTCGACTCATCGATATCTTTTTTTACACAAACGCCATTATAATACATGGTAGACAAGGTATAGCCAGCGTCAACAACCCCGCCTCCCCAGGCATCCTGCAAGAAACTAACTGCCCTTTCGCAATCTCTCTTAATGCGAAATTCCGGCGCCCCCTTCACATAAAACAACCCTAAAAAGAATTTTTTTTCGCTAACGTTCGGCGAAGATAAATCTTTAACGCCATTTTCAGAGAGCTTGTCAATTGCATCATTCAGAGCTTTACCTGTTGGGTCCTGAAATAGAATATCCGCCTGAGCGACACAGGTCATAAACATGGCTAACGCAAAAACAAAAATCCTCATTAGAGCACCTTTTTGCCGCAACAATTAACTTTCGACAGCTAAAGTAAGTACATCGCTTTTCATAGAACTGGTGGCTTGGCATCTAAATTTAATCACGAGATCAACCAGTCGTGTCAAAGCGTCTTTATTGTATACCCTAGACCACTCTGCCTCATAACTTTTGCCATCCAACTCAAACCGAGGCTGGTCAGTCAACTCAGCTTCTTGAGTTGTACTATATCCAGAGACAGCAGCAGACACTAGTTTTTCAGTGCCGCGTTTTTTTTGATAAGCCCAGTCAAAAATTGCTCTCCTTTCACCATGCGGAGCAAGCTGAATCACAAGCTCAATGGAATCCAACTTAGGCACCCTAACCCTGAGGTTGATCCGCACCAAATCTTCAACACGGTCCTCTTCTTTTTGTTGTGCCTCTGAATCGATACTAAATGCCATGGCCCCTGAGGAATCAGAGTCGATATAGTTCGTCGGATCAGGCGCGGCAGGCTCCCACGATAGCTCCACCACCACGCCCTGAAACACCATCTCCAGCGAACTTTGCTCCGAGACGAGATCCTCGAATTTTTCCACCTGGCTGGTGTGAAAGCCAACCAGGCTGCGGTCGACCCACATCTGCACTGAGGGCGCTACCAGGGTTACCATCCAGACACCCAGCAGTAGCGTCAGAATCCCGAAGAAGAGCCCCACGACCAGACCCGCCGTCACCCCGAAACCGATCACCAGGATGGTGCTGATACCACTGACGACCCCGAAGCCCCCCATGATCTTCTGATTGTCGGCGCTCAGCGTCTGCCCCAGCCGCCTGGCTCGCGCTGACTCGGTCAACTTGCGCATGCCGTCCCAAATCGAGAGCATACCGCTTGCCACACTCAGCAGACCGTTCCCGAGTTTCCAGGTATCGCCGTTAATGAGTCTGCTCAACGCTCCTTCGGTACCGGGACCCATGCTGGCAACCCGAATCGCCTGATACCCCTCGGCAGCTCCCATGCCTGCGCTAAGTAAACCGACACCTGAACTAAACAACCGGTTCCAGTCGGCACCGCTGTTTGCATCGTCCAGCAACTCCTGGTCGACTGCCAGCAAGAGATTCCATGAAGTCAGCCCGAGTGCCAGAAGCTTGCCGTAATTCCCGGTACCTGCAATGGTTCCCGCGACATCGCGAGCACTCTGGGCCACGTCTGCCCACTGCTGTTGGGTCTGCGCCGCTTCATAGGTCTCTTCTGGCGCGCTATTCTCGATCAGACGTCGAACCACCGCCGGATCGAGCCCGAAGCATGGAATCGTCGTCGTGACGACAACGCCGTTTTCGGCCATCGGGGCGGAGAAATTGCCGCCGCCCCCCGTCAGCGATGGCATCGCAAGGTCCGTATCGACGCCTCTGTTCGTCTTATTGTCCCGGTAGCGTTGGCTGATCTGCTGGAACCAGTGCGTGTACTGCGCCATCGTCATCTTGACATCGATGAGCTGAGGTAGCGGTGCTTCGCCTCGTTGGACATCAGGGCCACTCATCCATGCCAACTGCTCGAGTCGTATGAAGTTGCGTAGTGCAGGTTTGGTCTCGCTATCGGAGCCAACGATCAAATCCTGCGTGACGAGCGCCGCGATGGCGTTGCCGATCGTATTGGAGATTTGCCCATGGATAGGGTGCAGTCGGTTGATGATATCGTCGGCGGTAGGCCTTCTGCCGTTCAACATGAGCGTGGAAGCCTGCTGCGTGCGGAAACGTTCTCCCCAGGCCTCTAGCGTCTCGGTTGACAGATGCTCTCCCTCGGCAAGGGAAGATACCGTGCTCCGTGCCTGTGCCGTCAGCGCGGCATTATTGGAAAACAGACCGGATAGAATGACCGATTCTTCATTCATCATCGCTGCCGCCAACGACTGCCACAGCTCACCACTGGCAGGGGCCAAGACACCACCCCGTAGCGTGTTGGCCAACAGGCCGCTCAACCCCAATCCCATCCAGTAATCGGATTGGCTATAGCGCCCGATCACATCGGCCAGGTGGTGCTTCACCCAGAGCGAGTAATCGGCATCGTGAAGTGCCAGCAGGGGTTCGCAGACACGGGTACGCGCTTGATGCTGATCGGCAAATTCTTCTAACTCTTTGGCGTCATAAAGCTTGTCGAGCTGGTCGGCGTGTCTATCCGCTATCTGCTCTGCTTCGGATTTAGTGTTGTGGAGCAGGAACTCATTGCGCTGAATCTCGCGGTCATAAAACGGATCACGTCGCATTACCTCGGCCGTCCTAGCGACCGCTGGATCGTCACTGGCAGCTCGGCGGTCGATCTCTGCCTGTTGCTCGGCCTTCTCCTGCTTCAGCCGCTCGATCTCGGCTCTCAGTCGCTCCCGTTCTGCATTCCGTGCTGTGGTCTCACGCCTCTGTTCACGTAGAAAGTCCTCTTTTTCTGTCTCAGCCTCGCGTACGGCCTGATTCAACTGACCGACACGCCGCTGATGCTGGGCGCGCTCCCGAGGTGAGGCCCCCTCACGGGAATACTCCTCCTCCTGAAAGGCATCCCGCTCGGCGCGCGCCTTATCGATTTTGTCACTCAGTGACTGCTCCTGACTCGCCACGTAGTTACGCGCGAAGTTTTGCTTGAAGGCGTCGATGGCCTGCATGCAGAGCAGCTTGCGCCGGGTCTCTTCACTTTCGCAGACGAAATTCTCGACCTCGGCCAACGCCTGATGCCGATAGGCGTTCAACTCATCGATGATGCCGATCTCGTCCTTGACCGCGAGAATGAGCCCCTTGCCCTGGTATTCACTGCCGGCGTGGTCGAGCCGGCGCTGCATGGCGCCCCTAAGCTCGCGGGGTTTATATAGCGGTCGCGCCGGGCCACTGGACCAGAACTGTTCGTCCAGGCTCTCTGCCGCCGCGCTGTATTCGGCGACTTTTTCCAACTCATCCGTACCGAAGGCAAACGGTTGCTGCTGCCCTCCGACCCAACCCGGAATATTCACCTGCTGCATGTGGGCGTTACGCCAGCCCGCGTCTTTCCCGATCATGCGGATATGGGCTTCGGGCCAGGGGTGTTCGCTGAATGCGTAGTAGAGCGTGCCCGAGTCCTCGGGAAACGGCAGGGTAACGAGGGAGGCGTCCAGGACATCGCCGGGATTGGTCTTGCAGCGATCCGGGAACTTGATGTCGTCCAGCGCGGGCGGCTGTAGCACGGGGAACTGATAGTACTTACCGTCACTGGTGATTGCGTAGGCGTACCAGTGCTGGCCGTTGGGGTTGTCCTGATCGTAGAAGTAGAGATACCCCTGACGCAGCTGGCGCAGAATGTATTTGTTGACCTGGCTGCCGGTGCTCTGCGTAATCTCCGCCTTGACCTCGTCGGGCACGCTCCTACCCTGCTCTTCACCGCCGACCAGAGTCTTGTCCAGCAGGATGTTGGTGAACTCCTGGATTCTCGAGGGATCGAGCTCCGGAATATCACCGTTGCGGCCGTTACGCTGACACACGGCATAGCGCACGGGAAGGATCGGTAGTCCCTTGCGTTCACAGAACTGGCAGCGCCCGCTTTCCTGGCCCGCCGTCTCATTTTCCGCTGCGTAAGCGCTCACTTGAGATGGTGCCGTCATACTATGTCATCTCCCCCATGTCCGATATCGCTTCCCAGTCAGCGTCGGAAAGCTGATTCGACAATCCAATGTAATTCAACCGTCCGCCCAGGCGGCCCAGCAGCGCCTGCATGATCGGGTGGCGATGAAAATCGATCCGCGTGGTCAGCCCGTGAAGGACGAAGGTGGCCACGTCGGGTCGGTCCCGCAGACCGGCTCGGTGCGCGGCGACGAGCAAGGCGTCGACGCTTTCCGCGGGGGCTTTCGACAGGCCCGCCGAGCCAGGGAGCGTGCGATAGAGCTCCCGGCAGCGGTTGATCTGGCCGATACGCTGAATGGCATGCCACTGCTCGGCGCTCAGTTTCAGGCCACCGAGCCGGCGCACCTCCCCGTGCGGATCGAGACAGCGCAGATGCAGCTCAGTGTCGAGATAAGCCCAGCGGTCGATGGGACCCAAAAGCGCCGAGAGCTGCCAGGGCTCGAGGATACGCGGTAGGTGTTCCAGCACCCGAGGATCGTAGAAGCGCAGCAGGGCAGGCTTCCCTTCCGGCGTCATCTGCTTGAGCTGACGACTGAGGTAAGTGGCGATGCTGGTGCTCGCATGGCGCGAGATCAGCCAGCCACAGAGCGGCACGGGACCGAGCAGGCCAGCGCCACGCTCGACACGCTGCCGCTCCAGTTGCGAAGCCAGCGCCGCGGCGCGGTGTTGGCCTATCCGTTCGAGATAGAGACGCTGGGCCGGGGTCTGGGCCAGCAACGGGTGACGAATCAGCGTCGCCTGCTGGCGCGCCTCGTCGCTCAGCACCCAACCGGGCGCCTCCGAAGGGTCCACCAGGCGGTACAGACGCCCTTCCCTGGCGGCCTCGCTGGCTTCGGTCATCCATGCCTCGTCGCTCATGCTGCCCATCGCTAGCTTTCCACGCTACCGTCGCCGCTGCTTGCCGCAGCCTGACTCTTGCTGGCACAGAGCACGTCTTCCCCCTCCGGCAGCTCGGGCATGGACGCGTGCAGCCT
>NZ_CEXLVS010000248.1:0-6004 GCF_982684285.1 Salinicola sp.
GAAGATGCCCCGCCGCGAACACTTCGACGCCGTCGGCCAGCGCGGCTTCGTCGGCATTGGCGAGCGGGACGATGAGACCGCGGCCCGCCCGCCGTGCGGCCAGTGCGGTCGGCAGTACGCCGGTGACCGGCCGCAGCGCGCCATCCAGCGCCAGTTCGCCGACGACTTCGAGCTGCCCGGCCGCCTCGACGGGAACCTGGCCGGATGCCATCAGGATGCCCAGGGCGATGGGAAGATCGAAGCGGCCGCCGTCCTTGGGCAGGTCGGCAGGCGCCAGGTTGAGCGTGATGCGACGCGAGGGAAACTCGAAACCGGCGTTGATGAGTGCGCTGCGAACCCGTTCGCGACTCTCCTTGACCGCCGTTTCCGGAAGACCCACCAGCGTCAGTCCCGGCAGACCATTACTGAGGTGAACCTCGATCAGCACTTCGGGGGCCTCGAGTCCGAGGCTGGCGCGGGCGCGCACGATGGCAAGCGTCATGTCGTCTCCCAGGTCGGCACCTGGGCAGTCGCCCCAGGCCGGGGGATGCCGGCGCGACATCCCTTGCAGCCCTACAACTACATAATGTTACGTGATATCGCAACTCGAGCGGTGCCGACAATCGGACCGCCCCCAGCGACGAACTGAACCGGGAGCCTCCGATCCTGCCGCGATCAGGGCCGGGTTCCGTGGGCGCTGCCATCGGTATCATCGACGGGCGGCGTCTTGGGCTCGACCCGCGGTTGGGCCGCCTGCTCGCTCTGCAACATATTCTCCAGCGCCGCGACCTGCTCCTCCAGCGCCTCGACGCGTTCACGCGTGCGCTGGAGCACCTCCATCATGATGTCGAAATCCTCCCGGGAAACGATCTCCATACGCTCCATGGCGCCCCGCAATACGCCCTGCATGTTGCGTTGGATATCGCCGGGTGCCTGGGAGGCGCCGTGAAGCTTGTCACCCAACTGCCTGGTCAGACGCTCGAACCGATCCTGTGCCGACATGAAACTGTCTCCTTGATTTCCCGATGTCTTCGGTGACCTGTCACTCAAGTCTACGCAAACTCCCGGCTTTACGCCTGCGCACAAAAGGTGCAGCCGAAAAACCGGGCTGCATGGTTCTGGTGCAGTCAATGACGCCAGTCGTGATGCATTGATAAATGCAGCCCTCAAGACCAAAGACAACTCATTGATTTTTCTATCCTCGAAGACAAATGGCATGTGTCCTGCCTGTCATCTGAAGGCGCAAGCCGATTACGGGAGAGACAAGGGATGAAACTCATCACCGCCATCATTAAACCCTTCAAGCTCGACGATGTGCGCGAGGCGCTGGCCGATAACGGCGTGCAGGGCATCACCGTCACGGAAGTGAAAGGGTTCGGTCGTCAAAAAGGCCATACAGAGCTTTACCGCGGCGCAGAGTATGTCGTCGATTTCCTGCCGAAAGTGAAAGTCGAGGTCGCTGTCGAGGACGACCGTGTCGATGGCGTTCTGGACTCGATCCGCAATGCCGCCAACAGCGGCAAGATCGGCGACGGCAAGCTGTTCGTCACGCCACTCGAAGATGTGATCCGGATTCGAACCGGGGAACGCGGGGCCGACGCCGTTTGACGGCGCGGAACGAGGAGACAAAAGAATGAATGATCAAGTAGTCCAACTTTCCTACGCACTCGACACCTTCTACTTCCTGGTGACGGGCGCCCTGGTGATGTGGATGGCGGCCGGGTTCGCCATGCTCGAGGCGGGGCTGGTCCGCGCCAAGAACACCACCGAAATCCTGACCAAGAACGTCGTTCTCTACGCCATTGCCTGCACCATGTACCTGCTGGTCGGCTACCACATCATGTACTCCAGCGAGAGCGGCGGCTTCCTGCCCAACCTCGGCTTCCTGATCGGCGCGGAGAACAGCGTCGACGACGTGATGTCCAGTGGCGGCGACGTCTACTATTCCGCACGCTCCGACTTCTTCTTCCAGGTCGTGTTCGTCGCCACGGCGATGTCGATCGTCTCCGGCGCCGTTGCCGAGCGCATGAAACTGTGGGCATTCATGCTCTTCGCCGTGGTCATGACCGGCTTCATCTATCCGATTCAGGGCTACTGGAAATGGGGTGGCGGCTTCCTCGACGCGGCCGGTTTCCAGGATTTCGCCGGTTCCGGTGTCGTCCACCTGTGCGGTGCCACGGCCGCGTTCGCCGGGGTACTGCTGCTGGGCGCGCGCAAGGGCAAGTACGGCAAGAACGGCGCCATCTATGCGATCCCTGGCTCCAACCTGCCGCTGGCCACGCTGGGCACCTTCATCCTGTGGCTGGGCTGGTTCGGTTTCAACGGCGGCTCGGAGCTGATGGTTTCCAATGTCGATGAGGCCAATGCCGTCGCTCAGGTCTTCGTCAACACCAACGCGGCCGCTGCCGGCGGTGTCATCGCCGCGATCATCCTGGCCAAGCTGTGGTTCCGCAAGGCGGACCTGACCATGGCGCTGAACGGCGCGCTGGCCGGCCTGGTCGCCATCACCGCCGAACCGCTGGCCCCCACTGCCCTCGGCGCAACGCTGATCGGTGCCGTCGGTGGTCTGCTGGTGGTCATCGCCATCGTGACGCTCGACAAGGTCAAGATCGACGATCCGGTCGGGGCCATCTCGGTCCACGGCGTCGTCGGCGTCTGGGGCCTGATCGCCGTACCGCTCTCCAACGGCGATGCCACGTTCGGTGCCCAGTTGCTGGGTATCGTGACCATCTTCGCCTGGACTTTCATCGCCAGCCTGGTGGTGTGGGGCATCATCAAGGCAGTGATGGGTATCCGGGTCTCCGAGGAAGAGGAATATGAAGGTGTCGATATCGCGGAATGCGGTATGGAAGCCTATCCTGAATTCAACGTCGGCAAGAAGTGAGCCGACACACCGAGTGAGCTGGCGTGCTCCCCTGGCCCCCTTCGGGGGGCCTTTTTTAATTCCCGCGACCGGCGGTGTATGCTTAAACTACTAGTCGTCGAGCATTCGTAACGGCCACTCGAAGAGTTGAGCGCACACCATCCGCCTATCGCACGCGAGGAGAACTTACATGAAACTGGTTACCGCCATTATCAAACCGTTCAAGCTGGACGACGTGCGTGAGTCTCTGTCCGAGATCGGCGTGCAGGGCGTCACCGTGACCGAGGTCAAGGGCTTCGGTCGTCAGAAGGGCCACACCGAGCTCTACCGTGGCGCCGAATACGTGGTCGACTTCCTTCCCAAGATCAAGCTGGAGGTCGCCGTCGATGACGGCATGAGCGACCAGGTGATCGATGCCATCACCAAGGTGGCCAACACCGGCAAGATCGGCGACGGCAAGATCTTCGTCTCGCCGCTGGAACAGGTCATCCGGATTCGTACCGGCGAGACCGGCAAGGACGCGGTCTGACCCACAGCTGGAAGCTGGAAGCTGGAAGCTGGAAGCTGGAAGCTGGAAAGCAGCGTTTGCTGGATGTCTGACAAAAGAAACCCCGCCTGGCGATACTGCGCCTGACGGGGTTTCTTTTCTTCCAGCCGCGAAGCGGCGCTCTTCAGGCTTCCAGCTTCGAGCTTACTTCTCGACGAACGCCCGCTCGATGACGTAGTCGCCCGGCTCGCCCATGCGCGGCGAGATGGCGAACCCGAGTTCGTCGAGCAGCCCGCTGGTCTCTTCGAGCATCGCCGGGCTGCCGCAGATCATGGCCCGGTCCTGCTTCGGATCCAGCGGCGGCAGGCCGGTATCCTCGACCAGCTTGCCGCTGCGGATGTGGTCGGTCAGGCGGCCCATGGTGTGGAACTCCTCACGGGTCACCGTCGGGTAGTAGACCAGCTTGTCGCGAATCTCGTCGCCCAGGTACTCGTGTGCCGGCAGCTCCTTGGAGATGAAGTCCGCGTAGGCCAGTTCGCTGACGGTGCGCACGCCGTGGATCAACACCACCTTCTCGTAGCGCTCGTAGACCTCGGGATCCTGGATCAGGCTCATGAACGGCGCCAGACCGGTGCCGGTGGAGAGCATGTAGAGGTTTCGCCCCGGCAGCAGATCGTCGCAGACCAGCGTGCCCGTGGGCTTGCGGCTGACCATGATCTGGTCGCCGACCTTGAGATGCTGCAGGCGCGACGTCAGCGGGCCATCCTGTACCTTGATGCTGAAGAACTCGAGATGGTCCTCGTAGTTGGGGCTGGCTACGGAGTAGGCCCGGACCAGAGGCTTGCCGTTCACTTCCAGGCCTATCATCACGAACTGTCCGTTCTTGAAGCGCAGACTACGCTCGCGCGTGGTGCGGAAGCTGAACAGGGTATCGTTCCAGTGGTGAACGCTCAGGACTTCTTCCAGCGCAAACTTGCTCATGACCGGCTCCTTGCGATAACGATGATCGATAATAGCTAAAAGGCATAAACGGGATGACGAGTAGATGTGCGAACTATAAGAACAGAATGGTATTCTGTTAAGTGGATTGTTTGGATAACCTATATCCACAAAATCGATAAAGGGCATCGCCAATGCGCTACACCCTGCGGCAACTCGAGGTTTTCGTCGCGATTGCCCAGCACCAGAGCGTATCTCGCGCCGCGCAGACGCTCTCGATGTCGCAGTCGGCGACGAGTACCGCGCTGGCGGAACTGGAGAGACAGTTCGACTGCCAGTTGCTGGACCGGCTCGGCAAGCGGCTCAAGCTGAACGCGCTGGGCTTTCAGCTGCTGCCCAAGGCGGTCGCGCTGCTGGATCGCGGCGAGGAGATCGAGGAGCTGCTGCAGGGCCAGAGCGGCATCAGTTCCCTGGAAGTGGGGGCGACGCTGACGATCGGCAATTACCTGGCGACACTGCTGATCAGCGACTTCATGCAGCGCTATCCGGAGAGCCGGGTCCGACTGCACGTTCGCAACACCGCCTCCATCGTCGAGCGCATCGCGCTCCACGAGCTGGATCTGGGCCTGATCGAGGGCGATTGCCAGCACGACGACATCATTATCCAGCCCTGGATCGAGGACGACCTGACCGTGTTCTGCTCGCCGCGTCACTCACTGGCCCAGGCAGGAAGCGCCGATGTCGAGCGGCTGCTGCGCGAAGCGTGGATCATGCGCGAGGTGGGCTCAGGAACGCGCCGGACGCTGGAACATGCCATGCGCCATCGGCGGGGCCGCTTCAACATCCTGTTGGAGCTGGAACATACCGAAGGAATCAAACGGGCGGTGGAATCCGGCCTCGGCATCGGCTGCGTGTCGCGCCTGGCGCTGAGGGACGCCTTTCGCCGCGGCAGCCTGGTGCCGATCGCGACACCGGAGCTGGATCTCACCCGACGCTTCGCCTTCATCTGGCACCGCCAGAAGTACCTGACGACCGGCATGCGCGAGTTCCTGCGCCTGTGCCGCGAGATGACCGCCGGCATCCAGCGTAGCGACGAGATCGATCTGCCGACGATCCCCTGAGAGGGTCATCGTCGGCATCCATCGAGGGTCAGTCGAGCTTGCCGGCGATCTCCTCCTCGCTGGCTTTCGAGAGGTCCTTGTCCAGCGTCTGGATCACGCAGTCGAGCGTCGGCTTGTCGAGCTTGTCACGCAGTTGGCCCAGGAACTGCGGCGCGGCGATCAGCACGAACTTGTCAGCCTTGCCCTGGGTTCTCGCGTCGCGCAGATAGCCGGCGACCTCCTTGGCAAAAAACATCGCCTGTTTCTCGGACGTGGCGTTGTCATTGCCGGTCTGGCGCTGACTGGCCCCGGAGGTGGCCGAACCCTCGCCGCCCGTGCGCAGGTCTCCCGTGTGCAGCCGGGATTCCGGATGCGTCAGCGTTTCGATCTCACGCAGTACCCGCGCCTCTCGGGCGAAGATACGTGCGCGCGATGCGTCGGCGGCGACAACGAAGGTCTTGTCCATGATCACTCTCTCCTGCTCCGTGGATAGTGACCCAAGCTTGGTAGAGATTCCCTCATCGCTCAACCTTCATGCCGACACAGAGACGACTTCGCCCCGCTGGTGCGGGGCGAAGTCGCATGGACCGAACTTCCATCAATCATTTCGCAGGCGGGATCCAGGCGATCATGTCC
>NZ_CEXLVS010000249.1:0-5980 GCF_982684285.1 Salinicola sp.
TGAGGTTCTCGTTGTCCGAGTTTTCCGCCGTCTCCTCCAGCTTCTCCATGTAGAGTTCGGTGACCGTCTTGGCCTCGCCATCGTCGTTCTCGACGGTGGTCTCCTGGCCCATCAGGTTGGTCTCTTCGGAGCCGGGCAGGTCGTGATCGGCGAACACATCGTCGATGACATCCTCGCTGGAGGTCTGCTGGAAGCTGGAGGCGGCCTCGAAATGCTCCGGTGTCACCCCCTTGGAGACCACGAACTTCTCGCCGTCGACCTCGACCAGCTTGAGCCCCTCGATGACGTCGCCGTGCTCGTCGGTGGCGCTCTTGACGCTGTCACCCTTGCCCAGCACCGGGATGTCCTCGTCGGCGGAACGCAGCTTGTAGCCGTCGTCCTCGAGTTCGTGGATCCGATCCCAGGTCTGCTGTGCGGTGGAGACCGTTTCGAACAGTGCCGGCGTCAACGCCTTCGATACCACCACGTCCTTGCCGTCGTGAGTGGTGTAGCGAATGACGTCCTCCCGCGCATCGTTCTGCCAATGGAACCGCTTGTAGTCGTTGAAGTCGGGGGCTTCGGTATCGGCGCCGGCAATGGTGGCGCCATCCTCGACCGCAATGTCGATGGCATCCTGATGCTCGGCGTTACCGCCCAGGGTCGCGTACTGCTCGCTCAGGTAGTCATAGAGTTCCGGATTGTCGCTGCGCGCGACGACGAACTTCTCGCCGTCATGCTCGTAGCGAATCACCTCCGGGCCCATCTCGCCGGGCGCGCCGACTTCGGTGTTGTAGTAGGGCGGTGGCGTGGCGTCGCTGCCGATGCGCTGGTAGCCATCCGCCTCGCTCTTGTTGATGCCGATCAGGCTCTCGTAATCCTTCTTGACGGCAGCGAAGAGCTCAGGGTTGGCGCGCTCGGCAACCACGACCCGGGTGCCGTTCTGCATCTCGTAGCGGATGACACCCTTGGCGACTTCATCGGGCGGGGCGATGAAACGGTAGTCGCTCAGCTTGCCGGGCGGCTCGGCATCGGGCGGCAACACGCCATAGCCATCCTCTCCGCTCTGGTTGAGCGCGCTCATCTGGGAGGCATCCTGCTTGACCGTCTCGAACAGCGCCGGCGTGGCGTGGCGGTCGACCTCGACGGTCTTGCCGCCCTTGGTCTCGTAGCGAATGAGATCGTCGCCGATGGTCACGATCTGGTTGTAGTCGTTCAGGTTCCTGGGCGCCTCGGTATCGGCATCGGCGCGCTCTCCAGGCTTGGATTCGTCGTCACCGGAAGGGGTGGATTTCTGGCTCAGGTGCAGGGTCCGCGACAGCGTCGACTGCCAGCGCCCGCTGCGCTGGCCATCGGCTCTCGGGTCGCCAGCATCCGGGAGAGGGTTCGAGACATTCTCGCGCGTGATTTCCTGAGCCATGGGATGAGCCTCCGGTGGTTTTTATTAAATACTCGTTCAATGTCCACTTGAATTCAGCGCCAATTGGATAAAAGACGTGTCACCCTGTCGTAAAGTCGTCAGCCGTTGTCATGATCTCGTAACGCGGGTGTCGCCATAAGATGCTGGTCCATGTTGCCGGAGCGTTCCGCCACCGTTGTAAGACGTTACGCAACCCGACCCCGGACATTGATATAAAAGCGGGGGAGTGGGAGTCATGACAACGGAGCGAGACACGCCATGCCGGGGTTCGTGGATGAGGTGGGCCAGCAGGTGGTTCGGGGTTGGTATGTCGGCGACCGCCAGGGCGAACCCCGCGCGGTGCTGGTCTCGATCAACGGCGAGGCTCGCTACTGCGCGCTGTGCCAGGAGCCGAGGCCCGATGTGGTCGAGGCGGGCCTCTCGACCCGGGCCGATGTCGGCTTTCTCGCACCGATGTCGCTGCGGCCGGGAGACCTGGTCCGGGTCAGTGCGCTCGACAGCGGGCGCCTGCTCAACGATGGCCTGGCCGTGGTGATGGCGCATGACGTCGATGACGGATTCATCGATGTCGAGACCGGCATGGCCCATCCCATCCTCGGACCATGGGTCGCGCCGCTGCGGCCCCATCTCGAGGTGCGCGCCCTCCGCCCGCTGCCGGGTCACATGGGCCATCTCCCCGCGCTGGAGGTGCGAACGGCAGATACCCGCTATGTCGTCCATTGCCAGCTATCGCGCGCCCACGCTCTCGGGCTGGAACGACTCTACCGCCAGGTACTCGCGCCCGCCGGTATCGCGGCGCCGTCGCTGAAGGCCGTTATCGACCATGGGGAGACCGCCAGCCTGGTGGTGGAACGAATCGAGGGGAAGCCGCTGGGCGCCCATCGCGAGGGCAGCGAACCCGCCTTCCGCGACACGCTGGACTCGCTGGCGTGGCTCGCCCTCGTCGGCCGTCCAGGTGGATGGTCCGATCGTGATATCGGCCGTCGGGGACGTCGCGCACTGAACAGGATGATCGTGGGCGTCTGTCTCTCGGCACTGAGGCGACGGCGGTGGCAAGAACTCGAACGGCTGCTGGGAATGGCGCTGGTCGTCTACCGGCTGCCGCGGGTCTTCTCCCACGGCGACCTTCACCCGCAGAACGTGCTGATTCAGGATTCGACCGGTGCGCCCATATTCATCGACTGGGACCACGCCGGCATGCTGCCGGTGGGCTGCGATCTGGCCCGCCTGCTGCTGAGCGTGCCGCCCAGGCTCGCCGAAGCGTGGATCGAGGCAATGCAGGGACGGGAAAAAGCCCCCAGGCCGGACGCGATGCGCCTGGGGTGGCTGATCATGACCTATTTCGCCATGTCGCAGCGTCACCCCGATTTCCACGCCACGGAGGAGGGAAAATATCTGCATCGTCGGTTCGCTGAGTCAACGGGCCGAAAACCCCCGGGAACCGGGGCCGTTTCCCAGGGAAATTGAAGCGATCGCGCAGCATCGTCTGCCGTCGGTTTGCGGTTTCTCATGCCGCTCACCTCATTAACAGTGTCATTACCTTTCTTAGAAAAGCCGTGCTGGTGCCCGCCGCGAGGAGCGGCTTAGAATGCGTCGACCGGGGATTTTTTCCGCAGGAAGCGGATTTTTTCGGTTAAGCGGCTGATTGATAAACGTTAAATCAGTGCCATCCGGGCGTTTGGCAGGGGAAGGTATGGATATCGATGCCTGGTTGAGCATCGCAACCGTCGTGGCGGTTTTGGCCACGCTCGTTTTCACTCGGATCGCGCCGGACGCCATCCTGGTCGGCGCCATGGCGTTTCTGATCTTCACCAACGTGTTGACGCCCCAGCAAGCGCTGGCCGGTTTCGCCAATACCGGGGTGATGACCATCGCGGCGCTATACGTGGTGGCGGCGGCGCTGAAGGAGACCGGCGCGATCAAGTGGATCGCCGCGCAACTGCTGGGGCAGCCGACCACGCTACGCCGCGCCCAGTGGCGGGTGATGCTGCCGGCCTCGATCCTGAGCGCCTTCATGAACAACACCACGGTGGTGGCGATGTTCATACCTGCCATCCAGGACTGGTCCAACCGCCTGCGGCTGCCCCCCTCCAAGCTGCTGCTGCCGCTCAGCTACATCTCCATCCTCGGAGGCACCTGCACCCTGATCGGCACCAGCACCAACCTGGTGGTCGACGGCCTGTTGCAGAGCCAACTGGGCGTCTCCCTCGGCATGTTCGAACTGACCTGGATCGGGCTGCCGATCCTGCTCGTCGGCGGCGGTTTCATCCTGATCTTCGCCACATGGCTGCTGCCGCAGCGGGATGGCACCAACGCCCAGCTGGACCAGATTCGCGAGTACAGCGTGGAGGTCACCGTCGAACCCGGTGGGCCGCTGGTGGGCAAGTCGATCGCGGATGCCGGGCTGCGCAACCTGCAGTTCGGCTATCTGGCCGATATCGAGCGCGACGACCACCTGATGACGGCGGTGCCGCCGGAGACGAAGCTGCTGGGCGGCGACACGCTGGTCTTCATCGGCGCGCCGGAGTGCGCCAGGGAACTCCGCGAGATTCGCGGGTTGAGCCCCGCCAACGGCAACGTCCAGAAGCTGGATGTCGCCCACCACCGGCGCTGCCTGGTCGAGGCGGTGGTCAGCCCGGACTTCACCGGCATCGGGCAGACAGTGCGGGAATCCCGGTTTCGTTCCCGGTTCCAGGCAGTGATCCTGTCGATCTCCCGCCATGGCCGGCGCCTGAACGGCAAGGTCGGCGATATCGAGCTCCAGGTCGGCGACACCCTGCTACTGGAGACAGGCCAGGAGTTCGTCGAGCAGTACCGTTACCGCAAGGATTTTCTGCTGGTCAGCCAGCTCAACGACTCCACGCCGCCCAACTTCCAGAAGGCGCCGCTCTCGCTGGGCATTTTGGGCGTGATGGTGGTGCTCAGCGCGACCAACCTGATCTCGATCCTGGAAGCTGCCTTTCTCGCGGCCGGGGCCCTGCTGATGACCGGCTGTCTCTCCATGGGCAAGGCGCGGCGCTACATCGATCTTTCGGTGCTGATCGTGATCGCGGCCTCGTTTTCCCTTGGCGAGGCGATGACCCAGTCCGGTGCGGCACGGACCATCGCCGAACTGGTGGTCGGGCATATCGACTCGCCCTGGCTGGCGCTGGCGTTCATCTACCTGATGACGGTGCTGTTTACCGAGATGATCACCAACAACGCCGCGGCGGTGCTGATGTTCCCCATCGCGCTGGCAGTCTCGCAGCAGTTGGGGGTGGATTTCATGCCGTTCGTGATCGCCATCACCATCGCCGCCTCGGCCAGCTTCATGACCGCCCTGGGCTACCAGACCAACCTGATGGTGATGGGGCCGGGGGGATACCGGATGCACGACTATCTCAAACTGGGGTTCCCCGTGAGCGCTCTGGTGGGGGGTACCGCGATTCTGCTCATCCCTTTCATCTGGCCTTTCTGACACGACGCGAATGGTGATCGGTCTGGCCGAAGGATTGACGGAGAGACACCATGAAGATCGACGAAGCCACGAGGCGGGAACTGCTCTCTGGCGTGATCGCCGCCGGTGAGCGGGTGCTGGAGATCTATGCCCAGGATTTCAGCGTCGAGACCAAGGCCGACGACAGCCCGCTGACCCAGGCGGACATGGCCGCCCACCGGGCGCTGACCGCGCTGCTGCAGCGCGTGACGCCGGAGATACCGCTGCTCTCCGAGGAGAGCGATGCCATCCCGTTCGACACCCGCCGGCAGTGGTCGAGCTACTGGCTCATCGACCCGCTGGACGGCACCAAGGAGTTCATCAAGAAGAACGGCGAGTTCACGCTCAACGTGGCGCTGGTCGAGAATGGCGTGCCGTGCTTCGGCATCGTCCATGCGCCGGTGCTCGGCATGACCTGGTGGGGGGATGCCGACAGCGGCGCGTTCAAGATCACCGCCGACGGCGAACAGCCGATTCGCGTGCGCGAGCTGCCGGCGGCGGGCGACCAACCCTGGCTGATCGTCGGCAGTCGCTCCCACGGCGCCGAATCGTTCGAAGCCTTCTGCGCCCAACTGCCGGCCCACGAACGGGTCTCCATGGGCAGCTCGCTCAAGCTCTGCCTCGTCGCCGAAGGCGCCGCCGACCTCTACCCGCGCCTGGCGCCGACCTGCGAATGGGACACCGCCGCCGCCCAGGCCGTCGTCACCGCCGCCGGCGGCCAGGTGCTCGACGCCCAGACCCTCGAACCACTGCGCTGCAACCAGCAGGAAAGCACCCTCAACCCGTTCTTCATCGTCTGTGGGCAGCGTGACTCCCGTTGGCGCGATGCGCTGAGTTCGGCGCTTAGTGCCGGAAGCTAGAAGTTGGAGGTTGGAAGAAGTCTCCAGTACCCGTTTTTGACCGGGCTTTTCTTCCAGCTTCCAGCCGCGAAGCGGCGCTCTTCGGGCTTTCAGCTTCCCGTTGCGTAACTAACCCCCGATTCAATGGACCACTCGATATGGAAATGACCCCCGAACGCCAGACCCATCTCAAGCAGCTCGAAGCCGAGTCCATTCACATCATCCGCGAGGTCGCGGCCGAGTTCGGCAACCCGGTGATGCTCTACTCCA
>NZ_CEXLVS010000250.1:0-5976 GCF_982684285.1 Salinicola sp.
TTGGCCAGGATTCTCTCGCGGTTGAGACCTGCGCCATCGTCGATCACCTCGATCAGGATGTTGCCACCCTGATGCTGGGCCGACAGGGTCAGCCACCCGGTCGGCGACTTGCCGGCCGCTTCACGCTTGTCCGGTGACTCCAGGCCGTGATCCAGGCTGTTCCTCACCAGGTGGGTCAAGGGGTCGATGATGCGCTCGATCAGGCTCTTGTCGAGTTCGGTGGACTTGCCCTCGGTCACCAGTTCGACATCCTTGCCCAGCTTGGCCGCGAGGTCTCGCACGAGGCGGGGAAAACGGCTGAAGACGTAATCCATGGGCATCATGCGAATCGACATCACCGACTCCTGCAGATCGCGGGCATTGCGCTGCAGGAGATTCATGCCATTGACCAGCGGCCCGTGGGACACGATATCCAGGTCGCTGGCCGTCTGCTCCAGCATCGACTGGGTGATGATCAGCTCGCCGACCAGATTGATGATCTGGTCCACCTTGTCGACCGGCACTCGGATGGTGCTGGACTCGCTACCCTTGGCATTTTTGCCGCTGGACTTGCCGGATGAGCGCGACGACGCGGCGCCACTCTTCGGTCCATCCTTGTCCACCTCGGGGGAGGCTTCGACCGCCGGGGAAGCCTTCTCTTCCACCGCAGTCGCCGCGGGAGCCGTCGGCACCGCGGGTGGCGCAACGGAGCCGTCGCCCGCCGCCGTGGCCTCCACCTCGATCGACAACTGCTCCGGCTCGATGATGAAACAGAGAACGGCCTCGATATCGTCCTGGGATTCGCTGCTATCGAGCAGAACCCGATACCGGGCGACATCACCGGACTGCGAACTGATCGTCCCGAAGTGCTGGAGTTCCTCGACCAGCAGTTCCCGATCCTTGTCGCTGACGCCGGTCAGCGTGATCGCCAACCGCCGCGGGGCGGACGCCCCCTCCTCGTTACGCTCGGCCCCGGCCCCGGCCCCGGCCTGGGCCGAATCGCCGGTCTCCGGCGCAGTTGCCGCAGGTGCCGGCTCCGGTTTGGTCGCCGTCTTTACCGCCTCGCCCTGCCCCAACTCATCGAGCGCCATCTGCTGCAATACGCGGGAGATGCGCTCGAACGCCTCCGCATCGGGCTCGCCACCATTGCGATAGGCATCCAGTTGGTCATGCAACATATCTTTGGTTTCCAGAAACGTGTCGACGATATCGCGCCGCAGTTTGAGTTCGCCACGCCGGGTATGATCCAGCAGATTCTCCAGCAGGTGGGTCGTCTCCTGCAGGACGGTGAAGCCGAAGGTACCCGCCCCCCCCTTGATGGAGTGGGCGGCGCGGAAGATCGCGTTGAGATCTTCGCCGTCCGGATCGTCGACATCGAGATCCAGCAGCAGGCGTTCCATATCCGCCAGCAGCTCTTCGGCTTCTTCAAAGAACGTGTCGTAAAAATCAGAAATGTCCATGAGCACCTGCCATAGAAGCCCTACATAGAGGGCGTGAACGCGTCTGCATCAAGTCGATGAACCCTGGCCTCCCACCACCGCTACGGTGCCGCTGGCGACCGGCGCCGGAGCCTCCTCAGGAAAAGGCGCTCGCTCCTGCTGCTCGATGGCCTGGGCCGCGCGATTGTCCAGTACCACTATGCTGATACGGCGATTGACGTCGTCGCTGGGAAGCGTGTTGGGCAACGTGATGCGAGATCCCATGCCTGCGACCCTCAGCAGCTTGTCGGGAGAGAGACCTGCCGCGATCAGCTCTCTTCTGGAGGCATTGGCGCGATCGGCGGAGAGTTCCCAGTTGCTGTACCCCTTTTCGCCACCGGCATAGGGAAGATCGTCGGTGTGACCACTGATGCTGATAGGGTTGGGCATCTCGTTGAGCACTGGCGCGATACGGCGCAGAATCTTCTGCATGTAGGGTTCCAGCCGGTCGCTGCCAAGCTCGAACATCGGTCGTTTGTCGCTATCCACGATCTGGACCCGCAGCCCCTCTGGCGAGAAGTCCATGCGCAATTGTGACCGCAGCTCCTTGAGCTGCGGATCGCTCTGGATCACGCTCTGGAGACGATCGCGCAGATAGCGGAGATTGCGCTGCTCGTCGCTCGAGCGCGTCTGTTCACGCACGTTCATCCGCCGCACTTCACCGTCAGTCTTGGTCGGGTTGTCACCGCCGCCGGGGATGGCGCTGGTACTGGCCGTGGTCTTGTCGCCACCAGTCAGTGCCACGGCGAGAGGCGTGCGGAAGTACTCGGCAATGTGCTCAAGCTGGCTCGGGCTGGCCGTGGAGAGAATCCAGAGCACCAGGAACAGGGCCATCAACGCCGTCATGAAATCGGCATAGGCAATCTTCCAGGATCCACCGTGGTGCGCTGCCGCCTGGACCCGCTTGCGCTTGATGACCAGCGGGCGCCGCTCACCGCTACCGCTCATGAGCCATCCGTCCCCGTACTGCGCAGTGTCTGACCGCTGGAGCGAACGTGCTCCTCGAGCTCACTGAAGGAAGGTCTGACCGCGGTGAACAGCGCCTTCCGGCCGAATTCCACGGCCAGCTGCGGTGCCAGGCCATTGAGGCTTGCCATCAGCGTGACGCGGATACACTGCAACATCTTGGTCGCTTCGCCGACCTGGAGGTTGATGTGGTGCGCCACGGGGGTGACGAAGCCGTATGCCAGCAGGATACCGGCGAAGGTTCCGACCAGCGCCTGCGCGATCATCTGCCCCATTACCCCGGCCCCCTGGTCCGCCGATCCCAGGGCGTGGACGACCCCCATGACGGCCGCCACGATCCCGAAGGCCGGAAGCCCGTCGCCGACGGCCGATAGCGAGTGCGCGGGCATTTCCGCTTCATGCTGGAACGTCTCGATCTCGTGCTCCATCAACGCATCGATCTCGAATGGGTCCATGTTGCCGCTCACCATCAGACGCAGGTAATCGGTCAGGAACGCCATGATCATCGGATCCGAGAGGATTTTCGGGTAGTCCGCGAAGATGGCGCTATCCTGCGGCGAGTCGATATCGCGCTCGATCGCCAGCATGCCGTCCCGGCGCGCCTTGGTCAGGAGTCGGTACTGGAGCGCCATCAGCTCCATGTACATCATCTTGTTGTAACGCTTGGTGCGCTTGAGCTTCGAGAACGAGCGCAGAGTCGCCTTGATCGCCTTGCCGTTGTTGGCGCACACGAAGGCGCCGAGTGCGGCCCCAATGATCATGACGAACTCGGCGGGCTGGACGAGAGCGCCGAGGTGCCCGCCGATCGCGACGTAGCCACCGAACACGCTACCCAAAACGATGATGTAGCCGAATAAGATCAGCACGGAAATACTCCCGTATACAGTACATGGCGAACCTGATGACTGTATCGGCAGCGGACCCGATGGGCTTGAGGGTAGAAATATCAGAAAAGCGTAATTCGTCGACAGCGCACAGCGAATGGTTCGCGGTCACTTTACACCAGGCATGAAAAAGCGGGCCCCATGGGGCCCGCTTCGTGAAGGCGTTGCAGCTAGACGGCCAGGTGTTTCGCCAACGGCATATCGACGGGAGCGAAGGTGTGCTCCAACGGCTTGGTCACCCGCTTGGCCTTGCGCGTCTTCCCCGCGCGAGACGGCGGCTGGCAGATGCCACAGACGTAATCGTGGGCGGGACTGTGGGCGTGTGCCACGAAATCGCCCTGGCAACCTTTACACCGGGAAAGCTGCAGGAGATCGCTTTCGAAAAACCGGACCAGCGTCCAGGCACGCGTCAGCCCCAGCGTCGCTTCCACCCCGTCCAGAGCCACTTGCTCGAGGTAGAGACGGTAAGCCTTGACGAAGGCGGTCATCCGCCCGCAACCCAATTCGTCATTGAGACGACGATAGATATTGTAGAAAAGCGAGGAATGAATGTTCGGAAGCCAGGTGATGAACCAGTCGGCCGAAAAAGGCAGCATGCCTTTCGGCGGCGACATCCCCTTGACCTCCTTGTAGAGCTTGATCAGCCGGCCTCGGCTCAGGTCCGTTTCCGTTTCCAGCACCTGCAGACGCGCACCCAGCTCGATCAGCTCGATTGCCAGTTGCACCTGAAGCATTTCCGCGACGAGACTTTTATCCGCCATGACTCAGCTCCCCTGCTGCACGGCAGGCCGAGCGCGACCCGCGCCGGCCATCAGCAGGGAGGCGTGGGTCTGCTCGAGCCCCTGAGCCCTCGGATTGTGTATCAGCAGATTCAACTTGCTGGCGTCGGTGAAACGCAAATTGCACAGCAATTGGTTGGTGCGAGACAGCTGCGTCAACTGCTTGATCGACAAGCGCGCGATGGTGTCGGCCATGTCGGCATTGAGATCGAGCCGAAACATCGCCGACTCCCGATCCTCGTTCAGCAGACGCTGAACCAGGAGGAGGTAGGAGAGGTTAAGGTCCTGAATGTCGTCGAGAAGACTATTGGAGTGCATTGCTAGGTTCCCTGCGTATGGTTTTATCGGCATCTGTTGATCAGATGCTCCAACTGCCTGCTGGTGTTCTACATCAGCTCTTTATGATGGACCTAGTTTGCGACTTTTTGATGAAAAAAGGCAAGTTTTGTTACCAAATATATAGATGAGTAACACTCCGTCTACGTGTCGCGGCGGGGAGACGCTTTTAAATAATTGATCTAGTTATCAATATCTGACGGCCTGGGCTCGGTGGCGGGGCGCGAAATTTATCTGGAACGCAGTCCGGTGTAACCTCAAAAGGGCATATCGTTGAACATAAGGACAACGAATAAACGTTAGTTTCCTACCCCTTTTCGAGTGAACGATCGATCTGTCCGATCCACACCAACAACTCCGCGATGACCTGGTAGAGGGACTCCGGGATGCGTGCATCCAGATCGACCTGCATCAACAACGCGACCAACTCCGGGGAGTCGTGGACGAATATCCCTTCCTGGTTGGCGAGTTCGATGACACGCTCCGCAACATTCCCGTAGCCCTTGGCGACGACACGGGGTGCATCCGCATGCTCGCCGCTGTACGCCAGGGCCACCGCACGGCGCCGGGCGTCGCCTGCCTCGTTATCGCTCATGCCCTGCTTCCCAATGCCAGATCCACCTCTATTCCCAACGATGACAATCGCTCGCGAAATGATGAAAGCCCGACCTGGATGGAGTCCCGAGCCGATGCCTCGATGGGCTTGATCTCGACGTGCAGAGCGGCATCGCGGCGCGTGCGGAAGACGATATCGATAATCCCCAGAGTGGGTAGGTGGACCTGAACTTCGGCACGCCAGTCACTGGCGCCGCCATCCCCCTCCTCCCGCTCCCGGCGGTTCGGCGACTCCTCGGGGCTATCGTCTTGAGCGTCATTGCGCGGCATTTCGCTCAGGACCATCGTCATGGGGACACCCGGCCAGAGCTGACCATCCCAACGGAGATTGGGCGCCACGATCACCTCCAATTGCTGTCGAACCAGCGATTGCAGCGTGTCGGAAGGCGCCTGGGATAACTGATGGGCCCGGGTCATCGACGATGGGCCAGGCTCGTCAGCACGGGCTCCCGTCAGCCTCGCCACCTCATGCGTGGAAGTGGGAAGCCGCTCGGTGCTCGTCCGACCGGCCACCGTATCGGCAGTTGCCGCGACACCGGCGTTCGGTGCCATCGACGCACGGGGCGAGACACTCCGACCCGGCCCCTGGGGGAGCAGGCTCCGGTCGTGGAAGCTTCCCATGGAGAACGACGACGCGTTGAGAACAGGACGAAACGTCAGGCTCAGCCAGGCCTGGGGCTCCCGCATCAGCGCGGCACGAGGATACTGGCCGGACATCCAGCGCAACAGGTGCGATTCGTAGAAGACGCCGCTCTCCCTGACGCTCTGCGAGAGAGCCGCCGCCAACACGTGGGGACTATCGCCAGACTGGGGCAGTAGCGAGAGGAGCGGCCTGATCGATGGGGTCTGGGTCGCGGGAAACCGCGCCAGGATATCCCCGCTCTCGGTCGCGGCATGGCTCAAGTGCAGTTGTGTCGATGATGCATCGCTCCTGCCGCT
>NZ_CEXLVS010000251.1:0-5970 GCF_982684285.1 Salinicola sp.
CGCCCTGGCGGCGCTCGACATCGGAGAGAACGTTCCGCTTCTCGTTGAGCAGGTAAGTCGCCACCGGCACCGGCAGAATGGCGCGAATCTGGGCGCTGCGCTCTTTCATGGCCTCTTCTTCAATCAGGCGAAGAATCGACAGCGCCATGGAGCGCACGTCGCGAATGGTGCCCTGGCCATCGCAGCGGGGGCAGACGACGCCACTGGTCTCGCCGAGCGAGGGGCGCAGCCGCTGGCGCGACATTTCCATCAGCCCGAAGCGCGAGATACGACCGATCTGTACGCGGGCGCGGTCGAGCTTGAGCGCGTCGCGAACGCGGTTTTCGACTTCGCGCTGGTTGCGTGCCGGCGACATGTCGATGAAATCGATGACCACCAGGCCGCCGATATCGCGCAGCCGCAGCTGGCGGGCGATCTCGTCGGAGGCTTCCAGGTTGGTCTGGAGCGCGGTTTCCTCGATGTCCGCGCCGCGAGTGGCGCGTGCCGAGTTGATGTCGATCGAGACCAGCGCTTCGGTGTGGTCGATAACCACCGAGCCACCCGAGGGCAGCTTGACCTCGCGCTGATAGGCGGTCTCGATCTGGGATTCGATCTGGAAGCGCGAGAACAGCGGAACGTCGTCGGTGTAGAGCTTGATCTTCTGCTGATAGGACGGCATCACCTGGCGGATGAAGCTCAGCGCCTCCTCGTGCACGTCCGCACTGTCGATCAGCACCTCGCCGATGTCCTGGCGCAGGTAGTCGCGCATGGCGCGGATGATCACGTTCGATTCGCGGTAGATCAGGAACGGGGCAGGGCGCTTGACCGCTTCGGTGGTGATCGCGTCCCACACCTGGACCAGGTAGTCGAGATCCCACTGCAACTCTTCCGGAGAACGGCCGATACCCGCGGTGCGCACGATGACGCCCATCTTGTCGGGCAGGGTCAATTGACCCATGGCATCCTTGAGCTGGCTGCGCTCATCGCCCTCGATCCGGCGGGAGATGCCGCCGGCGCGGGGGTTGTTGGGCATCAGTACCAGGAATCGTCCCGCCAGGCTGATGAAGGTCGTCAGCGCCGCGCCTTTGTTGCCGCGCTCCTCCTTGTCGACCTGGACGATGACCTCCTGGCCTTCCTTCAGGACTTCCTTGATGTTGGGTCGGCCCGAAGGATCCTTGGAGAAGTACTCGCGGGAGATTTCCTTGAGCGGCAGGAAGCCGTGGCGTTCCGCGCCGAAGTCGACGAAAGCCGCTTCGAGGCTGGGTTCGAGGCGGGTGATTTTGCCCCGATAGATGTTGGCTTTCTTCTGCTCCCGGGCACCGGATTCGATGTCCAGGTCGTAAAGGCGTTGTCCATCCACGAGTGCGACGCGCAGCTCTTCCGGCTGTGTCGCATTGATGAGCATTCTTTTCATACGGTCTCGCTAATTGAGCGTGCCGGTGGAAGGCGTGCTGCAATCGGCGACGACGAACCGCAAGCGGTCGTGCTGTGCTCGCGCACATTGGTGAAGCGACCCGGCAGGGCAAGCAGGCGCAGGGTGTGCCGGAACGGGCTCAGCGTGTCACACGCAAGGGAACCCGCGTCAGGAACTCGAGGGGAATGTCCGAACAACGCAGTTCGAGTCGCACGGTGCGGCTATCGGTGCGAGTTCGGGTCGACGCTCATCGAGCCCAGTGGCGTGCTTGCTCATTACCATTACATCTTTGCTTTCATTACCTGCTTGCTAGGGACGCTACACGAACATGGGTTGAGTACGAAACGGTGGCAGGACATGTCACGGCGCGTTTTTCGTCGACGCATCCGGTCCTGCAGACTGCCGTCTATATCACTTGGCATTGTTCGGTTCGGCGACGCCTTCCACTGGTACCTGTGGATTTCCCGCGAGCATGGCGATCTGATGTCAGTCGCACGGTCGAGTCGGGGCCTGGCGTTCCAAACGTGTTTTGATCACTCCAGCAGCCGTGAGCGGTTGGCTTCGTTAACTCTCTGGAAGATCGAGACATTTTTTCACTTCGGTCAGCCTATGCAGTCGCTGACGCCTGAATGGGTGATAAACCCATCGAGTGAATCCGCAATATAACAGTAATGCCGAGGCAGCGGCAATTGAGCTCGCGCTCCCGGCTGCGTGCGTTAGAATGGCGCCCGGCGGCGCGCTGGTGTCGCCGCGCAGTGCCGTCGAGGGAGTCGAGCATGGCCGAAGGCCAGGAAGTACAGTTTATCGAGGTCAGCGAGTCCCAGCAGGGGCAGCGAATCGACAATTTCCTGCGGACGCGTCTCAAGGGCGCGCCGAAGTCGTTGATCTATCGCATCGTTCGCAAGGGCGAGGTACGTGTCAACAAGAAGCGCATCAAGGCGGACTATCGCGTTCAGGCCGGGGACGTGGTCCGCGTGCCGCCGCTGCGGCTGGCACCGGAGAGTGCGGTGAAGGAGGCCAGCGAAAGCCTGCGCAACCTGCTGGCCGGCAGCGTCGTCATCGAGGGCCCCGACTGGCTGGTCATCAACAAGCCTTCGGGGCTGGCGGTGCACGGCGGCAGTGGCGTCAAGATCGGCCTGATCGAGGCGCTGCGCCAGGTACGCGAGGACCTGGACTTCCTCGAGCTCGTTCACCGTCTCGATCGCGACACCTCGGGCTGCCTGCTGTTGGCCAAGAACCGCGAATCGTTGCTGTCGCTCAATACCGCGCTACGCGAGCGCCGCATGGAGAAGGGGTATCTGGCTCTGGTGCAGGGGCGCTGGCCGGCACGTCGCGACTACGTCAGCGCCCGGCTGGAGCGTTACGACGCCGGCAACGGCGAGCGTCGGGTGCGGGTCGACGACAATGGCAAGGTATCGCGGACCCGCTTCGCGGTGCGTGAAACGTTCCCGAAGGTGACGCTGATCGAGGCGGAGCCGGTCACCGGCCGCACTCATCAGATTCGTGTCCATGCCGCCCATGCCGGACACGCGCTGCTGGGTGACGACAAGTACGGCAGCGCCGAGGGGGCTCGCATCGCGAGGTCCCTGCGCCTGGATCGCCTGTTCCTGCATGCCTTGACCCTGACCTTCCCCGATCCCAGGACCGGGCGGCCCGTGCAGGCGAGAGCGCCGCTGGAACCCGGACTGGAGAAGGTGCTGGAGCGTGCGCGTCATGGCGGTTGAGGCGCTGGCGGGCGAGAGCGTGTCGCGGCGCTGCCGCTACTCGCTGGTGATCTTCGATTGGGACGGTACGCTGATGGATTCGGCGGCGCGTATCGTGGCTTGCATGCAGGCCGCTGCGCGGGAGTTGCAGTGGCCGGTGCCGAGCGATGCCGCCGTTCGCGATATCATCGGCCTGGGCCTGCCGGAGGCCGTCGCCATGCTCTTTCCGGGGGTGACGGCTCCCGAGCGGGACCGCTTGCGGGAAGCCTACGGCCATCAGTTCCGGATCGCCGATCGGATACCGACCCCGTTCTTCCCTGGCGTGGGGGAGGGCATCGGGTGCCTGCGCCAGGATTCCCGCTGCCGGCTGGCGGTCGCGACCGGCAAGAGTCGTCGCGGGCTGGATCGTGTCTTCGGTCACGAATCCTGCGGCGGCTGGTTCGCGGCGAGCCGCACCGCCGATCTCACGCGTTCGAAACCGCACCCCCAGATGCTCGAGGAGCTGCTGACCGAGTGCGATGTGCCCATCGGCGAGGCCGTCATGATCGGCGATACCGAATACGACCTGGAGATGGCCAGGGCCATCGGCATGGATCGCGTCGCGGTGACCTACGGCGTGCACGAACGCCAGCGTCTGCAGCACAGCGACCCCAGATTCGTCGCCGATGACTTTCCGTCGATCGTCGAGTGGTTGTTGGTGTGATGACCCCGAGTGCGGGATTTCAGCGAGGAGGCGGTGATGAGCGACGATCGACGTGATGACTGGACGCAAGGGCCGGAGTTGAGCCGGACGGAGGCGGAGCGGCGCAGGGCCACGGGCGCGCCTCGCGATGGCGAGCCGGCCAGTGCCGATACGGTGCGGCTGGCCGAGGTGCAGATGATGGATCGTTGGGTCGGCGGGGTGCTCGCCGAGCAGCGACGTTCCCGGCGCTGGAAGATCTTCTTCCGGCTGCTGTTCGCGCTGATCGTGATCGCGGGGCTGTGTCTGAGCGCCTACGCCATGTTCCTGGCCCAGGGCGACGGCGGATCCGCCAGTCGTCGACATCTTGGTGTTGTCGAGGTCAATGGACCCATCGACGCCAACGGCCAGGCCAATGCGGAACGCATCATCGAGGGGCTGCAGCGGGCGTGGAGGGATCCCGGTGCCGATGCCGTGGTGCTGCATGTCAACAGCCCTGGCGGAAGCCCCGTCCAGTCGCAGCGTGTCTATGACGAGATTCGCTATCTCGAGGCCCAGGGCGACAAGCCGATTCTGGCCGTCATCGAGGACATCGGTGCCAGCGGTGCCTACTACATGGCGTCGGCGGCGGACCGCATCTACGCCTCGCCGGCCAGCCTGGTCGGTTCGATCGGCGTCATCAGCGCGGGCTTCGGCCTCGAGCACGCGATCGACAAGATCGGCGTCGAACGCCGTGTCTTCACGGCAGGGGACAACAAGGCCTTCATGGATCCGTTCTCGCAGATATCGCCGGGGCAGCGCGAGTTCTGGCAGTCCGTGCTGGATACCACCCACCGGCAGTTCATCGATGCCGTCAAGGCCGGTCGGGGTGATCGCCTGAGCGACGATCCGGAGCTGTTTTCCGGCCTGGTCTGGACCGGCGAACAGGCCAAGTCGCTGGGGCTGGTCGACGACATCGCCAACCTCGAGCAGCTGTCGCGGGCGCGCCTGGGGGAGGTGAGTCTCGAGGATTACACGCCGTCCCTCGATCCCTGGTCGCTGTTCTCCAACAAGCTCACCAGCGCGGCGGCCCACTGGCTGGGACTGGACAGCGCCGCGTCTCCGGTGCGCTATCAGCTGCCTTGAGGGGTTTCCCGGTGGTTCCCCAGCGGATTCACGCCAGCCTCCCTCAGCAGTTCGCACAGCTTGATGAGGGGGAGGCCGATCAGGGTGTTGGGGTCGTCACCCTCGAAGCGTTCGAACAGGGCGATGCCGAGCCCCTCCATGCGAAAGCTGCCCGAGCTGTCGTAGGGCTGGTCACGGGAGACATAGCCCTCGATTTCCTCGTCACTCAGCGCTCGGAACCAGACGTGGTAGGTGTCGTGAACGACGCGGTGGTGCCCGGCCCGGGTATCGATCAGGGCCAGGCCTGTCATGAGGCTGACCTTGCGGCCTGAAAAGCGGCGCAGGTTGGCGCAGGCCGTATCGAAGTCGCCGGGCTTCCCCAGTATGTCGCCGTCGAACAGCGCTAGCTGGTCGGAGCCGATGACCAGATGGGCCGGGTAGTCGGCAGCGACTGCCTGGGCCTTGGAGAGAGCGAGGCGGTGGGCCAGGGTAACTGCATCTTCGCCCTCGCGCCGGCTTTCGTCGATATCCGGCGCGGTCCATTGATAGGGGATCTCGAGCCGGTCGAGCAGTTGTCGACGGTAGCGGGAGCTGGAGGCGAGTACCAATCGAGACATGAGGGTCCTTGTCTTGAAGTCGAGGCAGAGGGTGGAAGTCGGTGCAGCGAACATGATGAAGGGCATGGGCGACGCGCGTATGCCTTGTCGAACAACAGAATAGCGCGATTCAAGCGCTTTGACAGAGACCCGGTGAATCCCTATGATGTCGCGCCTATGTTGACCAGACGACTTCCCCCGACCGTCGAGCCTTACCGGGCAGCGGCTAACCAAGAAACGATCGAGGGGCTTGTCGACCTCGAGAAACTGGCACGCCTCGCAGCCGAGATCGGGCCGCAGCAGGGCAGCGCCGTCGTCAGGCTGCAGTTCGACGTCGATACGCAGCGTCGGCATCTGATCGACGGGGATCTTGAAGCGGATCTCATGATTCCGTGCCGGCGCTGTCTGAAGCCCATGGCGGTGTCGGTCGCCAGTCACTTCAAGTTGGCTGTCGTCAGCGACGATGCGTTGGCGGCGGCGGTGCCCAGCGACTAT
>NZ_CEXLVS010000252.1:0-5904 GCF_982684285.1 Salinicola sp.
GCCGCGAGCCGCGAGCCGCGAGCCGCGAGCCGCGAGCCGCGAGCCGCGAGCCGCGGAAATCAGGGTGCCGCAGCCCTGAATGCAACATGCCAGCGACGATATCGTCGCTGGCATGTTGCATTCAGAGCTCTTGCCCTTTCTTGCCGCTTATCTCTTCCAGGCGCGCAGCGCCGTTCGTCCCGCTTCGGGCGACGCCCGACTTAGAGCTCGTCCAGAAACCGCTCTGCGTCCAGCGCTGCCATGCAGCCGCTGCCAGCCGAGGTAATGGCCTGGCGATAGACGTGATCCATGACGTCGCCCGCCGCGAACACGCCAGGAACGCTGGTCGCCGTCGCGTTGCCTTCCAGACCGGACTGCACGCGAATATAGCCGTTGGCCATGTCGAGCTGCCCTTCGAAGATGCCGGTATTCGGCGTGTGGCCGATGGCGATGAAGACGCCCATGGCATCGATCTGCCTGGTCTCTCCCGTCAACGTGGATCGGAGCCGCGCGCCGGTGACACCGCTGCCGTCGCCCAGCACCTCGTCGAGGGTATGGTTCCACTCGATCGCCATGTTGCCGTTCTCGACCTTCTCGAAAAGGCGATCCTGCAGGATCTTCTCGCCGCGCAGGCTGTCGCGCCGGTGCACCAGCGTGACCTTCGAGGCGATATTGGAGAGATACAGCGCCTCTTCCATCGCGGTGTTGCCGCCACCGACGACGACGACGTGCTGATTGCGATAGAAGAAACCGTCGCAGGTCGCACAGGCCGATACGCCCTGCCCCATGAACTGCTGCTCGGAAGGCAACCCGAGATAACGGGCGCTGGCCCCGGTGGCGATGATCAGCGCATCGCAAGTATAGGTGCCGTTGTCCCCCTTGAGGGTGAACGGCTTCTCGCGCAGCTCGACCTCGTTGATGTGATCGAACAGCACTTCCGTCTGGAAGCGCTCGGCGTGCTTGCGCATGCGCTCCATCAGCTCCGGACCTTGCACGCCCTCTTCGTCGCCGGGCCAGTTATCCACGTCGGTGGTGGTGGTCAACTGACCGCCAGCCTGCATACCGGTGATCAGCAACGGCTTGAGATTGGCCCGTGCCGCGTAGACCGCCGCCGTGTAGCCTGCCGGCCCGGAGCCCAGAATAATCAGACGTTCGTGACGCGCATCGCTCATGACTACCTCGATTCAGATCAACGATTCGGTTGGTAAGTATCGTTACTCAACACCCTGTGGCATATCCCGAACCCGAGTCATGCCACAGGGCACTGCGATCGGCAGGCATGATACCAGAAACGACAGAGGCGGCCCGATGGGCCGCCTCCGGCATCATGCCGCTCAGGAAATACCGGATAAATTGACGAGCAGGCTGCAGCGCGGCGATTCGCCTGCACAGACATTTATGCAGTGTTTCCCTTACAGGTTGCCGGCGTAGGTGCCCAGGTACTTGGCCACGCCCTCGGCGGTGTCCTTCATACCTTCCTGGCCCTCTTCCCAGCCCGCCGGGCAGACTTCGCCGTGGGTCTGGTGGTACTTGAGTGCCTTGACCATGCGCAGCATCTCGTCGACGTTGCGGCCCAGCGGCAGGTTGTTGACCGTCTGGTGCTGGACGACGCCATCTTCATCGATCAGGAAGGAGGCGCGCAGCGCAACGCCGGCTTCCGGGTGCTCGATGCCATAGGCCTGGCAGATCTCGTGCTTGACGTCGGCCACGACAGGGAAGCCGACTTCGCCGATGCCGCCAGCGTCCGGCGAGGTCTTGCGCCAGGCGTGGTGGGTGTACTGGGAGTCGATGGAGGCACCGATCACCTCGACGCCGAGCTCCTTGAACTTCGCCAGACGGTTGTCGTGGGCGATGATCTCGGACGGGCAGACGAAGGTGAAGTCCAGCGGCCAGAAGAACAGCACGCGCAGCTTGCCGTTGCTGTCGGACAGGCGGAAGTCATCCTTGATGGAACCGTCGGGCATCACCGCGGCAGTTTCGAAATCCGGGGCTTGGCGTCCTACGAGTACGCTCATTGGGCATCTCCTGTATTGAGTCGTCGTGTGATGGCGGATTTTGGAGGGGTCAGACTAAAGGCTAACCACTCATGGGCCAATTTGATTGGCGTAATGGATCATATAGCAATTGGCTATCGAATCTCTTCGCTCTTCCTATCGGGCCCGGGCTCATACCACATCGTCGTCGCTGGCCAATGTCACGCCTTGCAGCTCCCCCGAGAGGTTCGTCTCGACCACGACATGAATCGGCTGACAGCAGATCGCGCAGTCCTCCCAGGTGTCGTAGCCGCCCGCGCTCAGATCCAGTAGCAACGAGAACGGCGCATCGCAGTAGGGGCAGTGGACAGGCCAATCGACGAGCGAATCCTGTGACATGGGTCATCTCCAGCGCTGTGGTTGCCCGGCAGAGTGTCTCGCCACGAGCTACGCTGAAGTTGGTGGCGATGGGACGCGCTTTCAAGGTCGTACCGGACGCGTACCGGACGATAGTCGTGAAGCATCCGATTGAAAATACATGTTATCGTGCCCATGATGATTGTCGACAACCTGTTCGTCGACAGCTGCCGACGGCAGCCAGGGTCTCTCGCCGGGCACGGCAGCAGAGCCCGGACAAGCCCAGACAAAAGAGTGGTGTACAGACACCCCATCGAAAGACGGTCGACAGCCGGCAGCACGCTCTCGGACCGTCGCCAAGGAACCTGACAGGCTAGCTGGCGCCCGACTCCAGGGGCCAGCTGCCGCCATGAGGAGGAACCCCCCGATGTCTACCGACCCGAGTCATACGCTAGCGACGCTCGACGTCAACGGCACGACTTTCCATTACTACAGTCTGCCCAAGGCGGCCGAGACGCTCGGCAACATCGACAAGTTGCCGATGACACTCAAGGTGCTGCTGGAAAACCAGTTGCGCTACGCCGACGACCCCACCGTGGCCGAAGAGGATATCCAGGCGCTGGCCGACTGGCTCAAGGAAGGCAGATCGACTCGCGAAATCGGCTATCGCCCCGCGCGCGTTCTGATGCAGGATTTCACCGGCGTCCCCGGCGTCGTCGATCTCGCCGCCATGCGCGATGCGGTCAAGAAACTGGGCGCCAAGGCGGATCGCATCAATCCGCTGTCGCCGGTGGACCTGGTCATCGACCACTCCGTCATGGTCGACCATTTCGGCGATGCCTCCGCGTTCAAGGACAACGTCGCCATGGAGATGGAACGTAACCTGGAGCGCTACGAGTTCCTGCGCTGGGGCCAGAAAGCGTTCGACAATTTCCGCGTCGTGCCGCCGGGCACCGGCATCTGCCACCAGGTCAACCTGGAGTATCTCGGCAAGACCGTGTGGACCAAGGAGATCGACGGCAAGACTTACGCCTTCCCGGACACGCTGGTCGGTACCGACTCCCACACCACCATGATCAACGGCCTGGGCATCCTCGGCTGGGGCGTGGGCGGTATCGAAGCCGAAGCCGCCATGCTCGGTCAGCCGGTGTCGATGCTGATCCCCGAAGTCGTCGGTTTCAAGCTGACCGGTAAGCTCAAGGAGGGCATCACCGCCACCGACCTGGTGCTGACCGTCACCCAGATGCTGCGCAAGAAAGGCGTGGTGGGCAAGTTCGTCGAATTCTACGGCGACGGCCTCAACGACCTGCCGCTGGCCGATCGCGCCACCATCGCCAACATGGCCCCGGAATACGGCGCCACCTGCGGCTTCTTCCCCGTCGACGACGAGACGCTCAACTATCTGCGCCTGACCGGCCGCGAGGAAGACCAGATCGAACTGGTCAAGGCCTATACCCAGGCCCAGGGCCTGTGGCGCGAACAGGGTGCCGAACCGACGTTCACCGATTCGCTGGCGCTGGACATGGGGGAAGTGGAAGCCTCGCTGGCCGGACCCAAGCGCCCGCAGGATCGTGTCGCGCTCTCCGACATGAAATCCACCTTCGAGAAGCTGATGGACGGCGACAAGCCGGACGCCTCGACCGAAGAGCAGGGCAAGTGGATGTCGGAAGGCGGAGACACGGCTGTCGGCGCGCCCCCGGCTGACGACGAGACCTACCGGAACGGCAGCGAATATCGTACAGACGCCAGCCAGGACGTGGAGTACGACGGCGAGAAGTTCTCGCTCGACCACGGTGCCGTGGTGATCGCAGCCATCACCTCCTGCACCAACACCTCCAACCCCAGCGTGATGATGGCCGCCGGCCTGCTGGCGCGAAAGGCCAAGGAGAAAGGACTCGACACCAAGCCGTGGGTCAAGACCTCGCTCGCGCCCGGTTCCAAGGTCGTGACCGACTATCTGGCAGCCGGTGGCGTCCAGGACGATCTCAATGCGCTGGGCTTCAACCTGGTCGGTTACGGCTGCACCACCTGTATCGGCAACTCCGGCCCGCTGCCCGGACCGATCGAGAAGGCGGTCAACGACGGCGACCTGACCGTCGCCTCGGTGCTCTCCGGCAACCGCAACTTCGAAGGCCGTGTGCATCCCTTGGTCAAGACCAACTGGCTGGCCTCTCCGCCCCTGGTCGTCGCCTACGCGCTGGCCGGCAACGTCCGCAAGGATCTGTCGAAGGAGCCGCTGGGTGAAGGCAAGGATGGCAAGCCCGTCTACCTGAAGGATATCTGGCCCTCCCAGGCCGAGATCGCCGAGGCGGTCGAAAAGGTCAAGACCGAGATGTACCGCAAGGAGTACGCGGAGGTCTTCGACGGCGACGAGATCTGGCAGTCGATCGAGTTCCCGGAGAGCGAGGTCTACGCCTGGTCCAAGGACTCCACCTACATCCAGCATCCGCCCTTCTTCGAAGGCATGGAAAAAGAGCCGAAACCGGTCGAGGACGTCACCAACGCCCGCGTGCTGGCCAAGCTGGGCGACTCCGTCACCACCGACCACATCTCGCCGGCCGGCTCGATCAAGCCGGACAGCCCCGCCGGCAGGTACCTGCAGGAAAACGGCGTGGCGGTGAAGGATTTCAACTCCTACGGCTCGCGTCGCGGCAACCACGAAGTGATGATGCGCGGCACCTTCGCCAACGTCCGTATCCGCAACGAGATGCTGGAGAACGTCGAGGGCGGCTACACCCGCCACGTGCCCAGCGGCGAGCAGATGTCGATCTACGACGCGGCGATGAAGTATGCCGAGGACGACACCCCGCTGGTGATCATCGCCGGCAAGGAGTACGGCACCGGCTCCTCCCGCGACTGGGCCGCCAAGGGCACGCGACTGCTTGGCGTGCGCGCCGTCATCACCGAGTCCTACGAGCGGATCCATCGCTCCAACCTGATCGGCATGGGCGTGCTGCCGCTGCAGTTCCCCGAGGGCGAAAGCCGCGAGACGCTGGGGCTCACCGGCGACGAGACCATCTCCATCGAGGGTCTGACGGATCTTTCTCCCGGCGCCACCGTCAAGGTGACCATTGCCGGCGACAAGGGCGAGAAGAAGATCGACGCGCTCTGCCGCATCGACACCGCCAACGAGCTGGAGTACTACCGTCACGGCGGTATTCTCCACTACGTACTGCGCAGCATGCTGTAAGCGCGTAGCGCGTCGTTTGAATGGCAGTCAGCGAAGCCCCACCGATCGGTGGGGCTTTTTCGTGGATCCTGTGCCAAACGGACGAGGCGACTCATTTCATCTCCTCGTATTTACCACTGACCGGGCACCAACCTCCCTTCAATAGCGAAACCCTGAACGCAGTCACGCTGAATTCGGGTCGGCGCAAAAGGGCATCCTGCCCGACGCGCCTCTTGCGACATCCATGTCGCAAGACCCGATTCATCGCTCCCGCGTTCAGCGCTATTGCGGAGGCGTCGAAGGCTGCCACCTCTCGAGCGTGGAGAGAAACACCCATTAACGAACAAGCCCCGCTCTCGGGCGGGGCTTGTTCGTAGCTCGTAGCTCGTAGCTCGTAGCTCGTAGCTCGTAGCTCGTAGCTCGTAG
>NZ_CEXLVS010000253.1:0-5803 GCF_982684285.1 Salinicola sp.
CCTGAGTGGTAATGGAGATTTCACGATTCAGGCGCTTCTTCAGAGCCTCGGCGAGCACGTTCTGCTGGGCGTCATCCAGTTCGAAGGCGGAGACGATGGTGACATCGACCCGCTTCTCTTCCTGGGCGCGCAGCGCCTCGAACTCGTCAAAGATGTCGGGCAACGCAGCCAGACGTCCCTTTTCGCCGACGAGGTGCAGGAAATTGCCCACGCTCTCGTCGAAGGGTTGGTCTTCGCAGACTTCCAGCAGCAGACGCGTCTTGTCGTCAGCGGTCAGCCGCGGGTTGCCGAGTATGCGTTCACGGACATCGCTGTCACCGGCCGCCTGGGCGACCAGTGACAGACTCTGGGACCACGCTTGGAGCGCCTTGTTATCGCGCGCGAACTCGAACGCCGCCTTGGCGTAGGGTCGAGCGACGGTAGCCGATTCAGCCATGGTGCGCCTCCTTAGAGCTCGGCAGCGAGCTTGTCGACGAGCTCACGATGCTTGGCTTCGTCGATGGAGGACTCCAGGATGCGCTCGGCGCCGGCCACGGCCAGCAGCGATACCTGGGCACGCAGCTCTTCCTTCGCGCGATTGATCTCCTGATCGATTTCGCTGCGAGCGCCTTCGATGATGCGCTCGCCTTCGGCCCGCGCGTTGTCGCGGGCTTCTTCGACGATCTGATTGGCCCGCTTGTTGGCCTGTTCCAGGATCTGCTGCGCCTGCTCCTTGCTCTCCCGCAGTGTCTCTTCGGCTTTTTCCTGAGCCAGTTCGAGATCACGGGTCGCACGGCTGGCTGCATCCAGACCATCGGCAATCTTCTTCTGTCGTTCCTGCAGGGCCTGCATGACCGGCGGCCATACATACTTCATGCAGAACCAGACGAAGACGGCAAAGGCAATGGCCTGACCAATCAGTGTAAGGTTCAGATTCACGCCAGCACCTCTCGCGTCACGGGTTTGGGGTTAGGGTCACCGGGGGCCTCGCGGGCCTCGAGGCGACGTTAACCGACAAACGGATTGGCGAAGGTGAAGAACAGGGCGATACCGACACCGATCATGGTCACGGCGTCGAGCAGGCCGGCGACGATGAACATCTTGACCTGCAGCTGCGGGATCATTTCCGGCTGGCGCGCGGCGCCTTCCAGGAATTTGCCGCCGAGAATGCCGAAGCCGATGGCAGTGCCGAGGGCACCCAGGCCGATCAACAGAGAAACGGCAATTGCGGTCATGCCCAGAACTTGTGCTTCCATGGTTCTCTCCAGTTTCAGTCGAGTCTTGCTCAGTCGAGTTTTACTAAGGGTCAGGGGTTAACGGGAACGCGTCTCAATGCTGCTCTTCCGTCGCCATACTCAGGTAGACGATGGTGAGCATCATGAAGATGAAGGCCTGCAGCGTGATGATCAGGATGTGGAACACCGCCCACGGGAAGTGCAGTGGCAGCTGCCACAGTCCGATCATGGCTATCAGGATGAAGATCAGTTCGCCGGCGTAGAGGTTGCCGAACAGTCGCAACGCCAGCGAAACCGGTTTGGCCAACAAGGTAACGAGTTCAAGCAGTAAATTGACCGGAATCAACAGGATCTGGGCGAATTTGTTGGACGTACTGAAGGGATGCAGCGTCAGTTCGGCGACGAAACCGGACAGCCCCTTGGTACGGATGGAGTAGAAAATGATCAGCGCGAAGACGGAGAGCGACATGCCGAGCGTGGCGTTGACGTCGGTGGTGGGAACGACCTTGAAATAGACGTGGGCCGGGTCGGCACCGAACCAGGCGCCGATTTTCTGCGCCAGCATCGGCAGGAAGTCCACCGGAACCAGATCCATGATGTTCATCAGGAAGATCCAGCAGAAGATCGTCAGCGACAGCGGCGCGATCAGGCGGCTCTTGCCATGGAACGTCTCGCGCACGGAGTTATCGACGAACTCGACCATCATCTCGACGAAGTTCTGCAGACCGGTCGGCACGCCGGTGGAGGCGCGCTTGGCCACCAGACGGAACAGGTACAGGAACAGCACCCCGAGGCCGATCGACCACAGCATGGTATCGACGTGGATGGCCCAGAATCCCATGGCCTTGGCCTCGGCAGCGGAATGAGCCATCGACCAGCCGTTTTCCGGATGCAGACCGAACGTCATGTTCTGCAAATGGTGCTGGATGTACTCCGTACTCGTCATGTTGTTGCCAGCCATGGTTCAGCCTCGAGATTGAATGTGTGACGGGCGGCGCAGGAGCCAGGGCCCCACCCAGTGCACCAGCAGCGTCAGCACATAAGCGCCAAAGAAGAAAGCGGGGTTTGAGGGGGGCTCGGTCACGAACACCAGCGTGAACAGTACCGCCGTCAAACCGAACTTGCCGGCCTCGGCGTGGTAGAAACTCTTGACGATGTATCTTGCCTGCGCCGCACCCTGATAGCGAAAGGCGCGCCAGGCGAAGAAGGCGTTGGGAATGGCGGCAACGAGACCACCGGTCAAAGCGGAAAACGCCGTTCCCCGGTCCCAGCCCCCCCAACCGATGAGGACCAGCCCCATCACAACGCCGCACTGTAGCAGGATCAACCCCGCGATTCGCGGTCTTGGAAGCTTGGCCGGTGCCGCTGGTTGCATGGCGTCGGTCTCGCCGTTGAGTCCTGGGATGATGTTGTTGTTTCCACGTGCGATGTCTGCGTTCGGCGTCAGCCTGGCAAATCTCGGCGGATTATAGAGAAGCGGTCATGCCGCTTCAACCGAACCTGCACCGATCTGATGCGTCTGTTCGAGTAAACGATCACGAAAAGTGCGCAAATTCCGTTAACGCGCTAAATGTTTTCCCCTCTCGTCGCGCCACCGGATGATGACCTTGTCAGCGGATATGGCCCAGTATGCCGTCCAGCTCGTCGAGGCTGGTGTAACGGATGGTGACCCGTCCCTTGCCGGAACTGTTGTGGTGAATCTTGACCGGCGCACCCAACAGGTCGGCCAGGCGATTCTCGAGCCGGCCCACGTCCGCCGGCGGCTTCCTGGTATCGGCCTTCGTCTGGCCACTGGCAATCTGCTTGACCAGGGCTTCGGTCTGGCGCACGGTCAGCTCGCGGGCCACGACTTCGTGGGCCGCATGGCGCTGCTTGGCGGCCGGCAGGCTCAGCAGGGCGCGGGCATGCCCCATGTCCAGATCGCCACGCTCGAGCAGCGTCAGCACCTGCGGATCCAGCGCCAGCAGGCGAAGGAGATTGGCAACCTGGGCCCGCGAACGCCCGACCGCATCCGCAACCTGCTGCTGGGTCAGTTCGAACTCCTCGAGCAGGCGCTTCAACGCCATCGACTCCTCGACCGGATTGAGGTTCTCGCGCTGGATGTTCTCGATCAGGGCCAGCGCCAGGGCGACCTCGTCGCTGACCTCGCGAATCACCGCGGGAATGGTCTCCAGCTCGGCCAGTTGCGAGGCCCGCCAGCGGCGCTCGCCGGCGATGATCTCGTAGCGCTCTGCGCCAATTTGTCGCACCACGATCGGCTGCATGACGCCCTGGGCCCGGATCGAATCGGCCAGCTCCTCCAGGGCCTCGGGCTGGATATCGCGCCGCGGCTGATACTTGCCGCGGGTCAACTGTCGCAGCGGCAGGCGTTCGAGCCGCTCCTCGGCGGCATCGAATCCCGGCGGCGACTGGGCTGGCGAAGGCTTGTCGGAACCGGCTTCCGGCGACACGCTGTCGCGGCGACGGGCACTGGAACCGATCAAGGCATCGAGGCCGCGGCCCAGGGGGCGTTTGCGCGTCGTCATGGGATATTCCTCGCAGCAGTCATCGTCATTACAGCGCCAGCCGGCGAATCAGTTCCTTGGCCAGCACGCGGTGCGCCTGGCTGCCACGCGAGAGACGCGCGTACTTGGTGACGGGTACGCCGTGACTGGGCGCTTCCGCCACCCGGACGTTACGCGGGATGGTGGTCTTGAGTAGAGAATCGCCGAAATACTGGCCGAGCTGCTTGCTGACGTCGCGGGTCAGGCTGTTGCGCGGGTCGTACATGGTTCGCACGATGCCGAATATCTCGAGCGTGGGGTTCACGCTCTCCTGGATCTGCTCGACGGTATCGAGCAGCGCCGAGAGCCCCTCGAGCGCGTAGAACTCGCACTGTACCGGGATCAGCACGCCATGGGCGGCCGTCAACGCATTGACCGTCAGCATGTTGAGGGACGGGGGGCAGTCGATCATCACCACGTCGTAGTCGGCGGCGACGCTCTGGATGGCTGCCTGGAGCACCCGTTCACGGCCCTCGCGATCGAGCAGATCGACTTCGGCGGCGGTCAGGTCGCCATTGCCCGGCAGCAGCGCGTACCCGGCCACGGCACAGTCGACGATCACCTCGGCGGCGCTCTTGTCGCCCAGCAGCACGTCGAGCACGCTGCCGTCGAGATCGTGTTTGTCGACGCCGCTGCCCATGGTGGCGTGCCCCTGCGGATCGAGATCGATCAGCAGCACGCGTCGATCGAGTGCCGCCAGGCAAGCCGCCAGATTGACCGCGGTCGTCGTCTTGCCCACGCCGCCCTTCTGGTTGGTCAATGCAATGATTCTGGTCACTGGCGACTCCCTTCGTCGAGACTGATCCTGTGGATCGCGAGCGATCCGCTGGCGCTGATCCGGCATGACGCCGACGCCGCTGTTCATCACGTCTGGCTCATGACGAGCCTACTGCCGATGATCCGAGTCTTCGTTCCGTCCGAGGCGGAGCAACTGACGCTCGGCGTCATCCGCCCCAGGCACCGCCAGGGCGAGGCGCTCGCGCACCACGACATGGGGCGGCAGCGATTCGAGTTCCCGGGGTTCGAGGCTCCCTTTCATCGCCAGCCATTCGCCACCTCGGGCCAGTAGCGGTTCGGTGAGCCCGATGAAATCGCCCAGCGCGGCGAAAGCGCGCGAGATGACCTGATCGAACGTGGCGTCGAAAGATTCGACCCGAACCTGCTCGCAGCGCACGTTGTCGAGCCCCAGTTCCATCACCGCCTGGCGCTGGAAACGGACTTTCTTGCCGTTACTGTCCAGCAGCGTGACCTGAAGCCCGGGATCCAGAATCGCCAGCACCAACCCCGGAAAACCCGGTCCCGAACCGACGTCCAGCAGGTTGGTGCCGCCCACGGCGAAAGCGACGCTGGCGCTATCCAGCAGATGACGGCCAACCATCGCCTCGGGCGAGCGTACTGCGGTGAGGTTATAGGCGCGATTCCACTTGTGCAACAGCGAGAGCAGCGACAACAGTCGCTGGCGCTGCCCACGCTCGGTGGCGATTCCGAGAGCCGCCAGGCCCTCGTCCAGCAGTCGTTCACACGCTGGCGTCATGCGCTCAATGCCCGGCTGTCGTCGATCAGTCGACGCTTCTTGAGATGGATCAGCAGAATCGACACCGCCGCCGGCGTGACGCCGGAGATGCGCCCGGCCTGGCCGAGGGTTTGCGGTCGGGCCTGCTCGAGCTTCTGGCGAATTTCGTTGGAGAGCCCCTCGACCTTGGCATAGTCCAGCGATTCGGGCAGCGGCGTGGCTTCGTGGCGGCGCAGGCGATCGATCTCTTCCTGCTGCCGCACGATGTAGCCCTCGTACTTGGCCTCGATCTGCACCTGCTCGGCCACCAGCTCGTCGCCGACGGCCTCGCCCTTGAGCGTGGCCACGTCGGCGTAGGTCAGCTCGGGACGCTTGAGCAGCTCCATCAGGCTGTACTCATGCGACAACGGCTGACCGAGCTTCTCGGCCACGCGCTCGCCGGCCTCGGTCTTCGGCTGGACCCAGGTCGAACGCAGCCGTGCACTTTCCCGTTCGATCCTGTCGCGCTTGGTCTCGAAGGCAGACCAGCGATG